>JAIEEW010000282.1 GCA_029067255.1 Clostridia bacterium
CAACGACAAGTATTCCAAAGAACTAGACTCTTTGATACGACAGATAATAGAACTGGCGGGTAAGCCGTTCAACGTAAATTCTACCAAACAACTTGCAAGTGTACTTTTTGAAGATTTGGGATTGAAAAGCGGCAAGAAAACAAAGACAGGTTATTCGACAAACGTCGAAGTTCTTAACGCGATCAAAAATCAACATCCTATAATTCCACTTATCCTAAGGCAGAGAGAACTCGCAAAATTAAAATCCACATATCTTGACGGTATGCTTCCGCTTATAGACAGCAAGCGTAAGATCCATACGGTTTTCAAACAGACAGTAACCGCGACGGGCAGACTGTCTTCTACCGAGCCGAATTTGCAGAATATCCCCATAAGAAAGGCGGAAGGTAAGCAAATTCGAAAGATGTTTATCGCAAGCGAAGGGAATAAGTTGGTTTGCGCCGATTATTCTCAGATAGAATTAAGACTTATGGCTCAGTTCAGCGGTGATGAAACTATGATTCACGCGTTCAATAATAACGTCGATATACACGCCACGACGGCGTCCAAAGTATTTGGAGTCCCGCTTGAAATGGTTACTGCGGATATGAGAAGACAGGCGAAAGCCGTCAACTTCGGTATAATATACGGAATAAGCGATTTTGGACTCTCAGAAGATTTGGGTATACCCGTATATAAAGCGAAAGATTTTATTGCGAGTTATTTCGCTACGTATCCCAAAGTAAAACAGTACATGGACAAATGCGTGGAAGTCGCGAAAGAAAAGGGATACGTTACTACCTATCTCAACAGAAGAAGAGAGATACCCGAACTGAAATCGTCCAACTATAATCTGCGTAATTTTGGCGAACGCGTGGCAATGAATATGCCTTTGCAGGGAAGCGCTAGCGATATAATCAAGGTGGCTATGCTTAAAGTCGACGAAGCGTTGAAAAAGGGCGGATTAAAGGCAAAACTTATTATGCAGGTACATGACGAATTGATAATAGATTCGCCCGTCGGCGAGTGCGAAAAAGTCAAAGAATTACTAGTCGAAAGTATGGAAAATATAACGTCGGACTTTTCAGTAAAACTCATAGCGGAGTGCAGCGTAGGCGATAGTTGGTTGGAGGCTAAATAATGAAAATCGCGGTAATAGGCGGTATTGGAAGCGGGAAGAGCAAAGTTATTTCGATTTTATCTCAATTTGGCGAAAGAGTATGCGATTGCGACGAAATTTATAAACAAGTTTGTGAAATGCCCGAGTATATACGCAGTATCGACGAAAACTTCCACACAGTTAAAGACGGCGCAATAGATAAAAAAGCGCTTGCCGCAACAGTCTTTTCCGACAGGGAAAAATTGAGTCTTCTAAACTCTTTGGCCCATCCTTACGTCTTCAAAGAGTTGGAGCGAATATACAGACAGGAAGATGGCGTTCTTTTTGCGGAAGTGTCCGCGTTTGACAATAGTATGAAAGAATATTTTGATACTGTGATATTTGTCAGAAGCGAAAAATCTACTAGAATTGAAAGAGTCAAAAATCGCGACGGAAAAAAAGAAGATTATATACTTTCCGTAATGGCAGGGCAATTAAGCGACGAAGAAATGGAAAGACTTTCCGCTTTTGTAATTGTCAACGACGGGGACGAGCAGGCTCTGGAAAGTCAAATCGAGTGGATATTGCAATGGTTGCAAAAATAAATAGTTGATGGCAAATATCAATTTGCAAACCTAAACTCAATTTATTATAAAGAAAAGCCGACGTAACGACGTCGGCTTTTTGAATTGTTTATAAGGTATTAGTTGCCTTTTTTGTTTGATTTTTCTTTCGGCGCGTTATCTGAGTCGTTTTTGACGTGTACGTCAAGTTGCGGATAGGGAATGGAAATTCCGTTTTCATCGAAAGTCTTTTTGACCGCTTCAAGCATATACCAGTGCGCAGTCCAGTAATCGTCGCTCTTTGTATAGTATCTAGCGAGTATATCTATCGAACTTGCGTTGTGCTCCTTGATATTTATAAACGGAGCAGGGTCTTGAAGAATGATTTCGTTTTTGTCAATACATTCTTTGATAAGTTGCTTTGCCTTTTCAAAGTCGCAGTCGTAAGAGATGCTGAATACCAAATCGTTTCTTCTTGTATCCTTGACGCTGTAATTTATGACGGTTCTATTGCCTGCAACGCCGTTGGGGATAACGATAATTTTGTTGTCGCCGGTACGTAGATAGGTATAGAAAAGTTTGATGTCTTCTACAGTACCGCTGTTGCCGTCGCATTCAATAAAATCGCCTATTTTATACGGACGCATAATTATGATTATCACGCCGCCAGCGAAATTTGCCAGCGAACCTTGCAGAGCAAGACCGATAGTCAAACCTATCGAAGTGATAGCGGCTGCGATCGACGATGTTTCGATTCCGAGATAAGCCAATACGCAAGCAAAACCTATAAATACCAGAACTCTTCTCAACCAGGGCAAAGAAATCTTTCTTAAAGTTTCGTCTACGTTCTTTTTTTGAAGACGCTTGTTGAGTTTTTTGCAAATCATTTTTACTGCCGCGCAGTAAATCAAAAATACTACTAAAGCAATCACGATTTTCAATCCTTCCGTTACTAACCATTCGCAGACTTTCGTCAATATTTCCGAAAATGTTACGGACATTAAATAAGTCATAATTTGATCTCCTTTTGTTTATTGTGATTAAATGATAACAAAATTTAGCGTAAATGGCAATGAAATACGCGTAGTCTTAACAATATTATAAAAATATAATATGCGTAGCGGTTATGGCCTGAAATAACGAATAAGTATTAGACATAGTTGTTTATTGGTATTATAATAAGTATAAAGCGGACAGTATTTTCCGCTATAGACTACAAAGGAGAAGTAAAAAATGAAAAAAGTTGTCGTGGTTACGTCTTCGCCGAGAAAAGACGGTAATTCAGAAATTTTGGCTAAGAATTTTGCGCAAGGCGCTAGGGACGTGGGACACGAAGTTAAGTTTGTCGCGGTTCGCGACGTCGATCTTAAGTTTTGTACGGGATGTATGTACTGTCAATCGCATGGAAAGTGCGTATTGAAAGACGGAATGAATTCTTTGTACGACGATTTTCAAAACGCCGACGCGCTCGTATTCGCTACGCCCGTTTACTACTATTCCGTATCGGGGCAGTTGAAAACTTTTCTTGACAGGCTCAATCCGCTTTATTCCAGAGAAAATAAATTCAAAGAAGTATATTTGCTCGCTACGGCGGCGGAGAACGAAGAAAGCGCAATGGACGGATCGGTTATCGCTATTCAGGGGTGGATCGATTGCTTTGACGGCGTAACTCTCAAAGGTGTGTTAAGGGGAATCGGAGTGGACGCGAAAGGCGAGATTCTCAACACGGATTTTCCGCAAACGGCGTACGAAATGGGATCAAAAGTATAATATCTACAATGGTTTGAATCAATGCGGCTACAAATGAAAGTATTTGAAAACAAAAGATTTCCAAACGAGCGAGATTTGTATGGCGACAGCGTTGTTGATTAAAATTGCGAAATAGTTTTAGAAATTAGTATCAAGTTTTGATGAAATAAACTAATATATAAAAGCGGAAGTCGACAACTTCCGCTTTTGCTTTTCCCGTCGCTTGCTTTTATGTAGATTATGTGCTAAACTGGTAAAAATACGACAATGAGGAAATATATGGACGAGAATAATACCCGCCCCGATAGCATGCAAACCGAGCCGCAACACGAAAGCGGACAGCCTGAAACAGTGCAGAGCGAGAGTTCTGCGCAGACAAAAAAGAGAAGCGGATTTACAAGTAAAATCGGTTTTGTTTTGGCGGCAGCAGGATCTGCCGTCGGTTTGGGAAACATTTGGAGATTCCCGTATCTTGCCGCAAAATACGGCGGGGGAATTTTTCTTCTGACATATATAGTACTTGCCGTAACTTTTGGATTCGTACTTATGATCGCGGAAATCGCTTTGGGAAGAAAAACGGGAGCGAGCGCGATAAACGCCTTTAAGAAACTCAACAAGAAATGGGCGTTTTTGGGTATCTTGTGTTCTATCATACCTATTATTATATTACCGTATTATTCGGTTATAGGCGGTTGGGTAGGAAAGTATTTTATTACGTTTGTGTCTGGCAGCGGCGCGGCGGCGGCAGGAGACAATTATTTCAATGAATTTATCGCTTCGCCATGGCAACCGCTTTTGTTCTTTGCGATATTTATTACGATTACGTTTGTGATAGTCCTTTTCGGAGTGGAGAAAGGAGTAGAAAAGACCAGTAAATTTCTAATGCCTGCTCTTGTTATTTTGACTATCGGCGTAACGATTTACACGCTGACAATGCCCGGATCGTTGGAAGGCGTTAAGTATTACCTTTTGCCTGATTTCAAAAAGTTTTCGATAAAGACTGTGCTAGGAGCGTTGGGACAGTTGTTCTATTCGATGTCGCTCGCTATGGGTATTATGATAACTTACGGCTCGTATATGAAAAAAGAAAATAAGATCGAATCGTCAGTGCATCAAATAGAAATTTTTGATACAGGAATAGCAATGCTTTCGGGACTTATGATAATTCCGTCGGCATACGCGTTTTCGGGCGGAAGTCCCGAAACTTTGGGGCAGGGCCCCGGACTTATGTTTGTCGCTTTACCCAAAGTGTTTGAAACGTTCGGTTCGGTAGCGGGCGGAATTCTCGGCGCGCTGTTTTTTGCGTTGGTTTTGTTTGCGGCGCTTACTTCGGCGATTTCGCTTATGGAAACGGTTGTTTCCATAGTAATGGATAAATTTAAATTTTCTCGAAAAAAGTCTTGTG
>JAIEEW010000283.1 GCA_029067255.1 Clostridia bacterium
GTCTTGCGAGTTATACTTCTTCAAAGATGACAGACGCATGATTCCTTCTCCTTGAATCTCGACTTCACCTTTATAATCTATTGATAGCGGAACGCATTTTATCGTCTTGACCTGCTCTGTAACTTCTTCACCTTCAATGCCGTTGCCACGCGTGGCCGCCCTTTGGAGTTTTCCGTCGCGATACAACAAATTTATCGTCAGTCCGTCAAATTTGTATTCGAGCGAACACTTTGGCATATAACCGCAAAATTTTACTAGTTTGTCTATCCACGCTGACAGCGCTTCTTTGCTTTGGCATTTATCAAGAGAATAAAGTCTTCCCAAATGACGTACGGTATTGAAACCTTTGAGAGTAACGTCGCCCACCCTTTTGGTAGGAGAATTATTAAGCGCGTAACCCAGTTGTTTCTCCAACTCGACCAGTTCGTCGTAAAGTTTGTCGTACTCGACGTCGGCAACCGTCGGATTATCCAAAGTATAATACTGATAAGCGTACTCGTTGAGCAATTCGACAAGTTCCGCCATTCTCTCGCTTTTTTCCATATTCTCTCCAAAATTAAATTTTATAATGATTCTTACTCAAAATTTTCAATCGACCGGTTTTATTGGAGCAAGTCGCATATTGAACGTCTTTACTCCCAACACGGGAAACTCTATTTTCGCATTCTCTCCGATGATCGACGTAATCTTACCCTGTCCAAACCGAGAATGTTCCACCGTCATACCCACTTTGAAAACTGAAACGTCTTTTGACTGCGGTACCGCTTGCGGCGCGCTTTTTGCAAAGGCGGGAGTCTTAGCGTAATTCTTCATAAGATTTTTCATTTCCGCCATTCTGTCTCGTCTGTCCGTTGACGATCTCTCGTTTACCGTCTGATATTGCGAGTAGTTGTTGAAATCGTTCATTATACTACTTACAGACGTTCTGCTTCTCTCAGGCTCGACTACAAGACCGCCTTCTTTGAGAAATCTTGAAGATATTCCGTATTCTCTGTGTCCGTATCTGTATCTCGACTGCGCGTTGGTCAAATACAGCCTTTCTCTTGCTCTCGTGATAGCGACGTACATTATCCTGCGTTCTTCTTGCAAATTGTCGTCGCCGTCGCGCACGCTTGGGAAAATACCTTCTTCCAAACCTACAATAAAACAGCATCTGTATTCCAGTCCCTTAACTCCGTGTACGGTAGCAAGCGTAATACAGTTGTCTATCGGTTGATCGGTATCAGTAACAAGCGAAACCGACTGCAAATACTCGTCTAGTTTACTCGTTTCGTTGTCTTTACAGTATTCTTTTACCGAAGTAACGTAGTCGTCAATGTTGTCCAGTCTGTTTTTATCTTCTTCGTCCTTTGGATCGTACTGACGGGCGAAGTCTACGTATTTATTGACAAAATCTATATAATCTACAAGCGGCATTGACGACTTTTCGCGAAGTTGATAGACCACTTCGGAAAAAACGCGTATTTTATTCTTTATTACGCTCGTCAACGGCATATTGTCGATATCCAAAATACCTTGAATAAGCGACACTCGCTTTTCGGCGCACGCTTCGATAAGTTTCTGTACCGCGCTTTCGCCTATGCCGCGCTTAGGCACGTTGATTACCCTAAGTATACTTTCGCTGTCGTTTGGATTTGCGACAAATTTGAGATACGCAAGAAAATCTTTGACTTCCTTTCGCTCAAAGAATTTATTGCCGCCTATGATTTTATACGGATAACTGTACAAAGTAAGTTTTTCTTCAAACGAACGGGTAAGCGCGCTCGCCCTTACCAAAATTGCGAAATCCTTATAATCGTAGTCGTTGTATTTAATAAGATTACATATCTGCTCCAAAACGTAATCGGCTTCGTACTTTTCGTCGTAGCAACTCTTATATACTATCTTTACGCCGTCGTCGCCGTCCGTCCAAAGCGTTTTATCCATACGCTGCGAATTGTTCGCGATGATCTTGTTGGCAAGATCGAGAATCTTTTTGGTGCTGCGATAATTCTGTTCAAGTTTATAAACTCGGCAGTCGGAAAAATGCTGAGTAAATTTGCGGATATTCGACGCGTCCGCCCAACGCCAGCCGTATATGCTCTGGTCGTCGTCGCCGACTACAAAGACGTTGCCGTATTTATTTGCAAGAAGTCTTACCAAAGTGTACTGAATTTTGTTGGTATCTTGAAATTCGTCAACGTGTATATACTTAAACCTTTCCTGATATCTGTTCAAAACTTCTTTATCAGTAGCGAAAAGCAAAAGCGTCTTGTAAAGCAAATCGTCGAAGTCAAGGGCGTTGTTTTCCCGAAGTTCTCTTTCATACTGCGCGTAAACGTCGGCGATAAGTTCGCCGTTTGGTTCGCCTTTAAGTCGCGACGAATACTCTTTTGCGCTCATAGCGTTGTTCTTAGCGTTGGAAATATGCCAGCGAATATGCTTTTTTAGATCCTTACCATCGTCTATATTCTTTGCTTTTAATATTCTCGCGACAACCTTTTTACTGTCTTCGTCGTCATAAATGGAAAAATTAGAAGTATACTCGCCCAATCTTGAAATCTCGTTTCGCAAGATTTTAGCGCAAAGCGAGTGGAAAGTGGAAATCAACATTCCGCTACGACCGGTTACGTCAAGGATACGCTCGCGCATTTCTCCCGCCGCCTTATTAGTAAAAGTGATAGCAAGTATATTTCTCGGATCAACCCCGTCATGCTCGATAAGATACGCTATTCTGTACGTCAAGACGCGGGTCTTTCCGCTACCCGCTCCTGCGAGTACCAAAACCGCACCTTGCGTATCTTTTACCGGCAACAACTGCGCGGGATTCAAAAGCGACTGATAATCCATTTATTACTTCCCAAAATTTTTTAATTATATTTACAACACATTATTGATTATATAATATATATGAAAAAAATTCAAGCGAAAAGCCGTCTGAACGACTTACTTTTTGTCAATAAGTTGACATATTTATCTTTTTACAAAATCCACGCCTACTATTTTTTCAGCGGGAAAGAATTCCCCCATTTCTATTCCAATCACTTTCGCTTCCGTCGGCTTGAATATTTGAGAAATATATTTTCTTGCGCTTCTTACCGCTCGCGCTCTGTCGATCAAAATTGTAACGTGCGGTCGCCAAGAAAAACCGTCTGCATAATTGTTATCAAACAACTTATGAAGCCTGTTGAGTTGTTCATTTTCTTCCTTATCAACAAACAAGACCTTGTTGCGAAAATGATTTACGCCTTTTAGTTTTATCGAAAATCCCGACGTCTCAGAGCAAACCTTTGCAATCCTATCCGTCAAAATCTGTTTATCTTCTATCGGAAAACTACCCAGCGAAACGTGAAAAGGAATATCCATGACCTGTTTTCCCTTATATCCCATTTCAAATAGTTTATCTTGCAACGATTTTAACTTTTTTTGCGTTGATTCGTCAAAAACCGCATATACCGTTAAGAATTTAGTCTTTTTTCTCATAATTGCGCCTTATTGCAATGATTATATAAAAAAACGGAACGATGCTC
>JAIEEW010000284.1 GCA_029067255.1 Clostridia bacterium
GTGTGGGAACGTTCAATTCCCCATCGGTATTCGGATACAACGAAAGATTCCTTTTGAACGGCAAGCCTATCGACGACGAGTCTGTTGCAAAATACGTTACGGCAGTCGTCGACGAACGAGCAAAAATGATTGCCGACGGATTGCCCGCTCCTACTGCGTTTGAAGTGGAATTCGCAGTCGCTATGCTTATCTTCAAAGACATGCGTTGCGATTTTGCAGTTCTGGAATGCGGACTGGGCGGACGGCTGGACGCGACAAATGCGATATCTCAAAAAGAAGTAGCGATAATCACTTCGATTTCATACGATCATACCGCTATACTGGGCGAAACTTTGGAAGCAATCGCAAAGGAAAAATCTGCGATAGTCAAAGATTGCCCGCTTGTAACTTTCCGTCAATGCGACGAAGTTATGGGAGTATTTTCTCAAATCCCTGATTTGAGAATTTGTTCCCCTGCCCGTCTAATATCCGCCGATATCGCTGGACAGACTTTTGAATACTGCAACGAAACTTATTCTATACGTCAACTGGGAAATTATCAGTTGCAAAACTGTACTCTCGCGATAGAATGCGCGAAAATACTTGCGGAAAAAGGATATACCATTACAACGGAAAATATCAAAAAAGGCGTTGCCGCCGCAGTATGGAAAGGCAGACTCCAACTTATAAATAAAGGAGAAAAAAAATTTTTGCTCGACGGAGCGCACAACCCCGACGGAGCACAATCTTTGGCGACAGCGTTGAGAGACTATTTTTCGAGTATGAGAAAATGTTTTATCTTCGGAATGTTTGCCGATAAGGACATTGACGGCGTTCTTGATAAGATAGGAGTTCTCGCGGACGAGTTCGTAGCGATAAAACCTAATTCAAAAAGAGGTTTGGACGAAAACGTTACGCTTGAAAAGTGCTTGAAATACATTTCTCTTTCTCATAGCGAACGCTCTATCGACGACGCGATAAAATACGCATATTCAAGCGAAAACGATCTTATTGTCGTATGCGGATCGCTCAGTATTCTCAACGACGCGTTGACATCTATCAACAAACTGTAAAACAAACAACTCCCACAAAAGGAAGTAACGATATATGAAAGAAATAGACAAAGAAAAAATACAAACAGCGATAAGAATGCTTTTGGAAGCGATAGGCGAAGATCCCGAACGCGAAGGTCTTATAGACACTCCAAAACGTGTGGCAAATATGTATGAAGAACTCAGCGCGGGTTATCGCGACAACGAAAAAGTTCACCTATCAAAGACGTTCAACGTGTCTACGGGCGACCTTGTCATTGAAAAAGACATTACTTTTACGTCTATGTGCGAACATCATTTAATGCCCTTCTTCGGCAAAATCGCTATCGCGTATATTCCGACATATAAAGTCGTAGGACTGTCTAAACTCGCGCGTACGGTGGAAGTATTCGCGCGAAGACTGCAATTGCAGGAACGACTCACTCACGACATTGCGCAGTCGATAATGGATAATCTCGGCGCGAAAGGCGTTATCGTGCTTTGCGAAGCCGAACACACCTGCATGACCGCAAGGGGCGTAAAAAAGGTAGGCAGCAAGACTTTGACCTATTCTGTTCTCGGAGATATTGACGAAACGAAAAAGAATTCCATACTTGCGCTTATGAGGTGAATATGAAGATAGGCAACAGGACTTTTAACGGCGGAACTCACGTTATGGCGATAGTCAATCTTACGCCCGACTCTTTTTATGAAGGAAGCCGCGCAAATGACAAGGACGCGCTCTATCGCGTGGAAAAAGCCATTGAAAACGGCGCGGAAGTTATAGATATAGGCGGACAGTCTACCCGACCTTCCTACGTCGCGATAAGCGCGCAAGACGAATGGAAAAGAATAGAACAATCTGTCAAAGCGATAAAAAAGAATTTTGATATTCCCCTATCCGTCGACACTTTCTATCCTTACGTCGCGCAAAACGCATTGGAAGAAGGCGCGGATCTCATCAACGACATTTGGGGATTACAATACGACGAAAATTGCGCTATGGCGGAGATAATAGCCAAATACCGCGCCAGCGTATGTATTATGCAAAATCAAAATTGTATTTCGACAGAAGAAAATCTATGGAAAGATATCTACGCTTTTCTTGACAAAAGCGTAAAACTTGCAAAAGACGCCGGCATAGAAGAAAACAAAATTCTCATTGACGGCGGAATCGGATTCGGCAAGACAAAAGAGCAAAACTGGACGGTTTTGAACGAATACGAAAAACTCGCAAAGTACGGCTATCCCCTTCTTTTGGGAACGTCAAGAAAGTCTATGTTCGGCGGCGAGATAAAAGACAGACTTCAAGCCACTTTGGAAAGCACTCGACTAGCCGTCAGAAAAAACGTACTCTTCGTAAGAGTTCACGACGTAAAAGAAAACTATGAAGCGATAAAAAACGAAATTGCGCTTCTTGGAGAAAAATGAGCGAAATAACTATTACTAATCTCAAAGTGTTTGCAAAACACGGCGTACTGGAAAAAGAGAAGATAACCCCGCAACCATTTCTATTCAACTGTATACTTGAATACGGTTTTGAAAAAGCGGCGCTAAGCGACAACTTGGATTTCACGCTCGATTACGGAGTTATAATGCAGGATATAACGGATTTCTGCCTACAAAATCAATTTGATCTTATAGAAACACTCTGCTATCGCGCTGCCGAAATGATAATGCGCAAATACCCCGTGAAAAGTATAAAAATGTCTGTTAGCAAACCCCACGCCCCAGTCGATCTACCGTTTGAAAACGTATCCGTAAGCGTACATCTCAAACGGCGCGAAGTATATTTGTCGATGGGCAGCAATTTAGGCGATAGAAAATCCATACTCGATAAAGCGGTCGACGCGCTCAAAGAAAACAAAGCGATAGATGTATTGGAAGTTTCTTCTTATTACGAAAATCCGCCTTACGGCGGCGTGGCAAAATATCCTTTCATAAATACCGCTGTAAAAATCTCTACCTATCTCTCCCCTTTCGCGTTGCTTGATTTTATTCACGCGACGGAAGCAAAAGCCAAACGCAGTCGAGACGTTCGTTGGGGCGATAGAACTTTGGATATCGATATAATTTTCTACGGCGACGAAATAATCAACGAAAACGGACTGACAGTACCGCACGCCGATTATCACAACCGCGACTTCGTACTCGTTCCGCTCAATGAGATCGCGCCGAATTATGTTTGTCCATTGCAACGGCAACGCATTTCCCAACTGCTTGCAAATCTACAAGCAAAATCTAAATAACAAAAATGTGAAAGCGAGACGGTTTCGTCTCGCTTTTCGGTTATTATTACGTCTTTAGAGTATATTTTTTATCCTGTATGCCAAAAGGTTTTTGGAGTTTTCTGCCATACTCTTGATAACGTTCGTACGCGTAATTGAATCGTCGTACATCTCCGCGTATATAGTGCCTTGCAACTCGCCTATCTCTTTGTAAATCTCTTTGACGTCGTTATTTGTACAGGTAAATTCAAGAATATAACGTATCTTCTCCCACCATTCTTT
>JAIEEW010000285.1 GCA_029067255.1 Clostridia bacterium
ATATTATACATAAAAGGCGTAAAATGTGCATATTTTTTATCTTGACAAAAATTTTTGCGTTTTATATAATTTGCTAGGAATGTTTGCAAATGGGGAAAAACTAAAAAGGAGTAGGGTAACTATGCAAAAATTAAAAGCGGAAATATGGGACAGAGTTCAATATATTTTCAGAAATTACTATGACAGAATGATACACTGCGCGGCTTATTACGAAGGGAAAGCGGATATCAATGCGTTAAGGGAATCGGTTTATAAAATCGTGGAGCATTATCCGATTTTGAGATCGTCGTTCCATAGCAACGCGATAAGTCCCAGTTGGAGCGTCAACGAAGATTTTTCAAAAGAAGAGATGGTAGACGTCGTTTATTGCGACGATTTGAAAAAGAGTGTACTTGCATCGCTTTCGGAAGAGATAAGTTATAAAGCCAAATTTCAATTCAAGATGACAGTTCACTATTGCGGAGAAAATTGCGCGATATCTCTATTGGTAAATCATATGTGCATGGACGGTTCGGACTTTAAGTATCTTATCGCAAAGATTGCCGAAGGGTACGATATGGCGGTAAAGGGAGAAGACCTTAGCGCGCTTTCGCTTAAAAGCGGAAATCGCGGAGCGGATCAACTCTACAAGGATATGAGCGAAGAAGAAGCGAAAACTGCTAAGGGGCTTATGAAGAACGTTTCCCGTACTGGTGTAAAGAACAAGTTTGCTTTTACCGACGACGAAGATTGCTCTACGCGTTTTCATCTTAGAAAATTGCAAAGCGATTTCGTATCAACGCTCAAAATCAAAGGTAAGGAATACGGCGCGACGCTCAACGACGTCTTTATTGCCGCGTACGCAAGAGCGATATCCGGACATTTGGAAGAGTCCGACGACAAGAGAATAGCCGTAACCTGTATGAAAAATTTGCGCGATCATATCAAGTCGGGCGAATCGGAAAATCTTACCAACCTTACAGGTTTTATGCCGTGCGTTCTTGACGGAGTCGAAGGAAGTTTTACAGATACGCTTGCGAGCGTAACGGAAAAAACGAAGTCTGCGAAAGACGACGAATTCTGCGGACTCTACGGATTGCCGTTAATGGCGTTGGCGTTCAAGTTGTTCCCGTATTCGATGGCGGAATTCGCGATAAAGATAGGATATGAAAATCCGCTTATAGGTATGTCGAACATAGGGATTATTTCCGAAGACGCGATTTCCAGAGACGGCTTGAAGTGCGTCGACGCATTTATTACAGGCGCGACTAAATTCAAACCGTATATCCAACTTACTACGACTACTTTTAAGGGCGAAACGACTTTATGTATCGCCGAAAAATGTTCTGACAACGATTCAAAACTCATCGAAGCGCTTCTTGACGATATACTCAAAGAGTTGCGATCTTTCGTAGGTTAATCTTCACGGAATATAATTTGGGGATCGATAAACTCGGTCCCCGTTATCTTTTATGTCGGTTGACAGACTGATCATAATTTATCCATACCCTTGAAAATTCTTTGGGGATATGGTATAATACGACGGATGAAGATATTGTTTATATGTATGTCGAATATTTGCCGCAGTCCTTATTGCGAATATGTTTTCAAACGGTTGGTCAAGGAAGATAAAACCCTTTCGGATAATATCGAGTGGGTAAAAAGTTCTGCAGTATTCAATAAATCGCGCGTTATCAACAAAAAAGCAAAATTTGCGTTGTTGCGCGAAGGTTTTGACGAAGAATATATACTCGAGCATAAACCGTCTTTCAAATGGGGAAAAGGTCGAGAGTATTTTGAAGAAGCGGACGTAATAATAGGTATGACGAGATCCAACGCCTATTTTTTACCGCTCAAATACCGCAAAAAATTCCTTTTGCTCTCTGAGATAGCCTGCGGAAAATATATTCCTATTCCCGATCCGGTATTGATAAAGGATCAGGACAAATATTACGCCGCTATGGACGAAATTAAAAAATATTTGACCGATTACGCTCAAATACTTAAAAAGAAATTTTCATGTTGTTAATATCGGACGCGTTTGAAGGGCAAACGCGTTTTTTCATGCAAAAATTCAGGCTATGTGTCGCTAATATTATAATATAATAAAAAATGGAAGTATTTTACAAAGTTTTTCGAAAAGGGGTATTGTAAAAAGGCGGATTGTGTGATATAATGTCAACTGAAAAGAATACACAAATTTCGAAGGAAGTAGAGAATGGAAAAAGATATGGATAAAATTGCGATTATTGACCTGGGATCGAATTCAACCCGCCTTGTGCTGGTTGATATTCTTAAAGGGGGATATTTTCAGGTCGTCGACGATATTAAAGAAACCGTCAGACTTGCTCAGGACATGGAAATCGACGGATTTTTGCAGTCAAGCAGGATTGCTCAAACAATAAAGACATTGAAGATGTTCAGAAGACTTTGCGACGCCAACAACGTGAGTCATATATACGCCTATGCGACGGCGGCAGTCAGAAGAGCCAAAAATCAAAGGAGTTTTCTTGACGAAGTACATGCTTGCACGGGTATCGAACTCAAAGTTCTCAACAGCGACGAAGAAGCGCAACTCGTATATCAGGGCGTAATCAATTCCATGGATATTCCCAGGGGTATCATTATGGATATCGGCGGCGGAAGCACTCAACTTATATATTACAACAGAAAGAGCATTCTCAATACGGTTACTTTGCCGTTCGGTTCGGTCGTACTTACCGATATGGTCAAGCAGGAAGGACTTTCGCCCGTAGAAAAAGCGCAGATGATAGAGAATTACGTTACGGAAGAACTCAATAAGTTGGATTGGCTTAAAGATATTTTGCCGGATACCAAACTTATCGGCGTGGGCGGTTCGTTTAGAAATATAGGAAAGATTAGTAGAATGCTCAAGAAATATCCGCTTTCGATGGCGCACAACTACGTTGTCGGTAAGAGCGAATTTTCGAGTATTTACGGCAATATCCGTTCGTTGGAGTTGGACAAGACGATGAAGATAAAGGGACTTTCGAGCGTGCGCGCGGATATTTTCCCTGCGGCTTTGGCGGCTATCAACGCTACGATCAACGCGGTCGGCGTGGACGAAATAATCATATCAGGCAGCGGACTTCGCGAAGGCGCTATGTTTAGATACGCCGTTCCTTCGACTAACGAAAAGCCTATTTCCGACGTACTTGGACACAGCATTTATTCTTTGCTCAATTTCTTCGGAGAGAATATTCCGCATGCGGAGCAGGTTTACAATTTGTCTATTCAACTTTTTAAACAGTTGAAAGTTTTGCACAAATTGCCCAGAGCGTACGTCAAAGTTTTACGTACGGCGGCTATGCTCCACGATACGGGCAACAGGATAAAATATTACGATCATCACAAACATTCGAGTTACGTTATTCTCAACTCGAAT
Source organism: Clostridia bacterium (assembly GCA_029067255.1). Classification (GTDB taxonomy): domain Bacteria; phylum Bacillota; class Clostridia; order Christensenellales; family UBA3700; genus RACS-045. The sequence continues at coordinate 3,386 of JAIEEW010000285.1, forward strand.
CTTTACGGTATTTCGCACAACGATTTGATAATGGCGGCGTTCATCGCTTCCATGCACAGAAAAGGCGATCTCAATACCGTGGAATTTATGAGATATAAGGACATGCTTACCGAAGAAGATTTCGACGCGATACTCAAACTCGGCGTTATCGTAAGAATAGCCGAGAGTTTCGACAGAAGTATGTCAAGCGTTATCAAGAGCATAGATTGCGACGTGCTCGGCGACAGCGTAATAATGAAGACGGACAGCGAAGGTCAGGATTGTTCTTTGGAGATAAAAGACGCTATGACCGCAGTTCAGGATTTCAGACGCGCGTATAAGAAAAACTTGCAGATCCTATAAGGATAATATAGAGATATATGAAAGTAATACTTGCGTCCAACTCTCCTAGGCGGAGAGAACTTTTGGGCGGGATTTTCGACGAGTTTGAAGTTTTGCCGCAAAACGTTCAAGAAAAATGCAAATATATCCGTCCCGATTTGATCGTCAAAAGTCTTGCGAAAATAAAGTTGGGAAATCTTCCGAGCGAGAGAAAGGATTGTTTGATAATTTCCGCGGATACTGTAGTATATAAAGACGGGAAAATTTACGGAAAGCCGAAAGACAGGGCGCAAGCGATAGAGTATCTCAACGAGTTGAACGGCGATAAACATCTTGTCTATAGCGGCGTAGCGATATATTTCAATGGCAAGGTATATTCGTTTTACGACAGGTCGGCGGTACTTTTCAAGCGACTTAGCGAAAAAGAAATTGCCGATTACGTCGACGGCGGAAGTCCTATGGACAAGGCGGGCGCGTACGGAATACAGGATGACGAAGTCGTAGCGGGATATAGGGGTAGTTATACGAATATCGTAGGACTGCCTATGGAGAAACTTAAAGAAAAACTAGACGTGATATTGAAAAACGCAACGGAGAGAATATGAAACCTATAGAGTTGTCGATAGATTTGGGCAGTACTAAGACGTCGATCCATAAGGTCGGAAGCGGTCTTATAGTCAACGATGAATCGCGAGTTGTAGTCGAGACCAAAAACAACGGTATGACTTTGATCGAAAGCGGTAAGGGCGTGGAAAAGTATTTGCAAAAACCCGTTCAGGGTTATCAGGTCGTAAATACTGTTCACGGCGGAGTTATTGCAAATGAGCGCGCCGCTATATGTATGCTCAAAGACTATCTTTCGAGATGTATGCCCGGAAACGCGATTTTGAAACCGGCGGTCAAAGCCGTTGCTGGCGTTGGCATGGGAATGAGTTACGCGGAGAAAAAAGACGTGGAGAAAGCGCTTTTCAAAGCGGGAGTGCGCGACGTTACTATAATAGAATCCCCGCTTGCCGTTGCAGGAGCGTTGGGATTCGGAAAAGGACATTTTATTGTCGATATAGGAAGTTCGAAGACGGAAATCGCGATAGTAGGAAGAGACGGTATAGTATCTGGTTGTTCGGTAGATATAGGCGGCGATAAGATAACTAAATCCATAGCGGATTTTATGGTTACGAGTATGAGCAGTACGATTTCTTTTTCTTTGGCTGAAAGAATAAAGAAAGAGTTGGGCAGTCTATATGAAAACAATAATATGTCTATGCGCGTAAACGTTCGCAAAGTAGGCAATCAGAGAGTTGAAAGCGAGATAATACATTCCAAAGATATACGCGCGATAATCCAACCGCATATTATAGATTTGCTTGAAATTATTTACAATATGTCATTTGAAATACCCGGCAATATCGCTGACGATATCTGCGCGGAAGGTATCGTTTTGTGCGGCGGTGGAAGCAATCTCACCGGACTTAGCGAATTTATCTCAAAATTCATGCAAATGAAAGTCGCAAAAGTAGACGATCCCACCACTATAGTTTCAAGGGGCGGAATGTATTTTTTGGAAAATAATACCGATTTTGCCAAATTACTTAATCTTGTAAATTATAAATAAATATTTCAAAATAGGTAATTATGTTCGCAGACTTCGTAAATATTGGCGAAGTCTGTTTTTGTATACGCAATAGCAGTTTTGCTTTCCGATATTAGTCAAATTGCTTCTATTTTAATCAAAATATAACATAATTCTAAAAAAAGTGTACATTTCCTGACTGATAGATTTACTTGTAAATTGCTCAAAAATCGGGCAATTTTTCATTATAAGTATACAATAATGAAAAAGTTTTGGCAATATAAGCGGGTCAGGAAAAGTACACCTTTCCTGACCGTATATAAAAACGGGGTAGAAATGGATATTAGGAAAAAGAAAATAAAGGGTATATTCGTCTTAACAGTGTTGATAATATTATGCTTGTTCGGGGCAAGCGTAATGTCTTTTTTTACGCCAGGTCTGTCGGCTAATGCAAATGAAACATCGGGATTTACCGAAGTTATGAATGGTGATGATTTGTTGCTTAACGATTATAAAACAAGACAAGACGGGATGGTATTTGATGGAAAAGTTCTTGCAGATTTGTATACTAAATTGTGCGGGGAAGGCAAAACGTACGAAAATGTTAGAATAGATTCTCAACTTAACAAGGCAGGAACAACCAAAGGAGAAATTCACTCGGGACTAGATTCTGAAGATATTCGTAAAAAAAATGACGGCAACAATGTGATAGTAAATTTGGGCGGATTGCAGTGGATAATCGTATCTTTGACTACGGATTCATCAAAAAACACTATATTGACTCTGTTATTAGCGGATATTGCGTTTTATAGTCAATTTAATAATTGGAATAATGGAAATCACGGCTATGATTTTCCCTGTTCAATGTATTCTTCTAGTTATACTAGAGCGCGACTGTTAAACGGGCGCGATAGCGAAGGAAACGAAGTGAAGTATGTGGCGTCGGCGGGCGCAAAGGACTTAACGTCGTTGACTGATAGCGATAAAGTAAGCGATTATCCATTCAATATATTTACGTTAAATCCATCTACAGAAAATGGCAAAATTGATAGAGAAAACGGAAGTATTACAGATTTTCTTACGCAACCTAAGGACGTTCCGTATCAGCGCACAGAAAGTATGAAAGATTTGGACGATTCAATGAGTCATAACGGTTGGAAACAAGGTCAGAACGACGCTCTTGATAAGATAGCAGAAGATAAATGGGTGGCTGGCGGCGTTAGTTCTATACAGAATAAAAACGGAGTTCAAGCATATACAGATTGGGGGAAAGACTACATTTGGTTGCCGAGTTGGGCAGAATTGGGTTTCGGTAGATCTGCGGGCGTAAATCCTACCGGTGGATTATGGAATACAGATGAAATATTGAGAAAGAGTAGCGGGACTGTCGGTACGCGTACAGGCGATTCGTCAGGCACAACAGCGTATAATTATTGCGTATCAAAAGACGGTCTTAATTTGGGACTTGCGATAAACTCTGGAGCGGTAGGAGCGCGTCCGGCAATTCATTTGAATTTAAGCAAGGCTGACGAACATTCTGCAAAGTCGGTAAAGGTTCCTACAAACGTTGTAAAAAGTTACAACGGAAGCGAGCAAGGAATAGAGAATGAAGAATGGTTTACGACTGCGGATTTGGGTAACAACGCAACAATAAAGTATTATGAAAAAGGTTCTTCTACTGCAATGTTGTCGAAACCGAAGACAGTGGGAGAATA
>JAIEEW010000286.1 GCA_029067255.1 Clostridia bacterium
GTTGAGAAGCGCCGCTAAGATGGGGAAAAAGTGGCTTGCAAATTTGGAAAATACGGAAAAAGAAGCGACAGGCATTAAAAACTTGAAAGTAAGTTATAATAAAGTTTTCGGTTATTATATTGAAATAAGCAATTCAAATATTGATAAAGTTCCGTATCGGTACCAAAGAAAACAGACGCTTACTACCGGCGAAAGATATATTACGCAAGAACTTAAAGAGATTGAAGATAGGCTTGTTGGAGCGAAAGATAAGGCAATTGAGATTGAAAATCGGATTTTTGAAGAATTAAAACTAGATCTTTTGAAAGTAATTCCGCATTTGCAATCAACTTCAAGAAACATTGCTTTTTGCGACAGTTTGCTTTCTCTTGCGGTTGTGGCTATATCGAACAATTATGTCAAGCCGGAGATAAATGAAAAGATCGAGGGGATAACTATTAAGAACGGAAGACATCCTGTAGTGGAAAGTCTGTTAAAAAGCAACGAGTTTGTTCCCAACGATACTCAACTTGATTGCTGTCAGAATCGTACGATGATAATCACCGGTCCAAATATGAGCGGTAAAAGTACTTATATGCGACAGGTTGCGTTGATAACTCTGATGGCTCATATAGGAAGTTTCGTGCCTGCCGAAAGCGCTTCGATTTCCATAACGGATAGGATTTTTACCCGTATAGGCGCAAGCGACGATCTTGCATACGGACAAAGCACGTTTATGGTTGAAATGGTTGAAGTTGCTACAATTCTTCAAAACGCAACGTTCCGAAGCCTACTGATTCTTGACGAAATCGGTAGGGGCACGTCTACTTTTGACGGTATGTCAATAGCGAGAGCAGTTTTGGAAGATGTAAACAATAGAATTAGATGCAAAACATTGTTTTCTACACATTACCATGAACTTACCGAGATGGAAAACGCATTGGATGGAATAAAGAATTTCAAGGTTTTGGCGAGCGAAGTTGATAAGGGCGTTGTATTTTTGCATAAGATTGCAAGGGGCGGTACTAACAAAAGTTTCGGTATAGAAGTAGCAAAGTATGCGGGTATTCCGCAGGTAGTAATTAAAAGAGCGAAGGAAATATGTAAAATGCTTGAAAGCAGTCCTTTGACAATGCAAAAAAGCGTGTTTGAAGAAGGAAATTTGTTCGATATGAGCAATGACAACGAAATAAAAGACGAATTGAAAGAAATAGACGTTGAAAATTTGACGCCTGTGCAGGCTTTGTCAAAACTTGCTTATTTGGTCGAACTGTCTAAGAGGTGATTTATGGCAAAAATAAACGTATTAGATTCGAGTGTATTTAATTTGATTTCCGCCGGCGAAGTCGTTGAAAGACCGTCGTCGGTCGTAAAGGAACTTGTTGAAAACAGTATAGACGCGGGAGCAAACGCTATTTCAGTAGAGATAAAAGAAGGCGGAATATCTTCTATTGTCATAACGGACAACGGTTCAGGAATTGACAAGGAAAATATGAGACTCGCTTTTTTGCCGCACGCTACGTCCAAACTTGCAAAAGCGGAAGATTTAGATAATATCGCCACTTTGGGGTTTAGGGGAGAGGCTTTGGCTTCAATCGCGGCGGTGTCGCAAATAACAATGGTATCGAAGACAAATAGCGATAGCGTGGGTAATTATATTACGCTGAGCGCAGGAAAAATTGTAGAAGAAGGACAAAAAGCGATAGCGCAAAGTACATCGATATCAGTAGAAAATCTGTTTTTCAACACACCGGTGAGAAAAAAATTCCTGAAAAAACCGAAAATGGAAGAGTCTGGAGTAACCGCGATAATGAATCAACTCGCGCTTGCAAATCCCGATATTAAATTCAAATACTCAGTAGATGGGAAAATAGTATTTCAAACAAACGGCGGATTGGAAGAAGTTGTTTATTCGATATATAGCAATGAAATTGCCAACGGACTTTTGCCTTTTGATTATACTTATGATAAGTACAGATTATACGGATATACGGGCAATGCTTCTGTAGCAAAGCATAACAGAAATTATCAGACTATCATTATAAATGGCAGAGTCATATCGAATTCTACAATTTCCACGGCTGTTTCTCAGGCTTACGGTAATAGGCTTATGACAAGAACATTTCCCGTATTCGTATTGAATATTGTTATGCCATTTGACGAAGTTGACGTTAATGTTCATCCGACAAAGACAGACGTTAGATTTTCAGATTCTCATAAAGTTTTTGCCTGTGTTTATAAAGCGATAACGACGGCGCTTGCCGAACAGGACCGCGCCATTTTATTTGGAAAGTCGAAATCGGAAAGCAGTTTGCATGATATAGATAAGGGAAATAAGATAGAAAAAGCGCTTTTAGATGATAAATACGAAGAAAATAAAAATACAAGCGAGAAAGTGAGCGTATCAGAAATTGTAGCCGATAGCGTGTTTTCCGAAAATAAGAGTAAAGAAACTGACGATTATAGCAAATTGATAGAAAAACAGAAAAAGGTTTTGGAAGAGTTGAAGTACCACAGGGAATTGCCGAAGTCAAACGCCATAGTTGCTGACGGGGCAAAAGTGGCTACTGAGAATTATAGTAAAACAAACTTTTCAAATAATGTCAGTCAAAATATCAATCAGACTAAAAACGTAACGTCAAATATTATAGATTCTTCGCTAATGGAATTGGTGGAAAGTCAGTTGGAAAGCGAATACAAAGTGGTTGGTCAAATCTTTAATACATATTTGATACTGGAAAGCGAAGGTAAGGTTTATTTTATAGATCAACATGCTTGTCATGAAAGATTCATATATGACGGGTTACTCAAAGAAGTTAATGACGGAAAAGTGGACGTGCAATATATGTTGGTACCGTTCATATTAGAGTGTAACAATGCGCAGTATGAGTTTTTTATGTCAATGACAGATAATCTTAAACAACTCGGATTTGATATAGAAGAGTTTGGCGGTTTGAGTTTGAAGGTAAGCAGCGTACCGCATATATTGCGAGATATAAATCTTGCGATGTTCTTTGATAATCTTTTTGCGGAGAAGCAAGCCGTACAGAATTTAAAAAATTCGGATTTGATAAGAGACAAACTTGCTCAAAAGGCTTGCAAATCTGCGATAAAAGCAGGCGAAAAACTTGATGAAAAACAAATAAGGCAGTTGCTTGATTCTATGAAAGACGGAATACCGCTTCAATGTCCGCATGGTCGACCTGCTGTTATTATATAT
>JAIEEW010000287.1 GCA_029067255.1 Clostridia bacterium
AAAAACGGGTACGATTACGGAAGGTTCGATGCAGTGGGAAAGCGTTCACGTCTATTCGTCAAAGTTCGGTTCTCCAGACGATATAATGGCGAATTTGGTAAAGGCTTTGGGAAAAAATAACGCGACTTTCGAAGCGTGCGCCGAGTATTTCTCTTCCAACGAAACGTATAAAGTATCCAAACTTATGCCTTTCTCGTCTGCGAGAAAGTGGAGCGGAGCAAGTTTCAACGGCATAGGTACGTTTATCGTAGGCGCGCCAGAATTCGTGCTCAAAGAAAGATATTCGCTTGTTGAGCGTAACGTAAACGAATACGCTATGGAAGGTTACAGAGTTCTTGTGCTTGTAACCACTCCCGAGACTTTGCAAGACGGAGCGATGGATCCTGAGAAAATGGAACTTGTCGCGCTTATCGTTCTCAGCGATAAAATAAGAAGTACCGCGTCCGCTACGTTTGAATATTTCGAACAGCAGGGCGTTCAACTCAAAGTTATTTCCGGCGACAATCCGTTGACGGTATCAAAAGTTGCGGAAAGAGCGGGAATGAAAAACGCCGAAAAGTACGTCGACGCGTCCGTTGATCTAGATACTCCCGACAAGATATATGAAGCGGCGGAAAAATATACGGTATTCGGAAGAGTATCGCCGTCTCAGAAAAAAGAACTCGTCGCGGCGCTTAAAGCGCACGGACATACCGTTGGAATGACTGGCGACGGCGTAAACGACGTTATGGCGCTCAAAGAAGCCGACTGTTCGATCGCTATGGCGAGCGGTTCGGACGCGAGCAGAAACGTCGCTCAACTCGTGCTTTTGGACAGCGACTTCTCTTCGTTGCCCAGCGTAGTCAGCGAAGGAAGAAGGGTTATCAACAATATTGAAAGAGCGTCTTCGCTCTTCCTTGTAAAAACAACGTTCAGCGCGGTGCTGTCGCTGTTGTTGATAATATTCCAGTTTTCGACGTATCCGTTCGAGCCTATCCAACTTACGCTTATCAACGCGTTGTTCGTAGGCGTACCGTCTTTCATACTCGCGTTGGAACCCAACGACAGAAGAGTAAAAGGCAACTTCCTAAGCAAGGTCTTCAAACGAGCCTTGCCGGCGGGACTTACGGTCGCCTTCGCTATTATACTCGTATGCTGGATGTACAAAGACATCGGATTTGACGTATCGCCGCAAATATCTACGATGAGCGTATTTATCACGGCTTCGGTATCATTCGTGGTACTCGTACAGGTATGTATGCCGTATACGAAAGACAAGATATTTATGCTTGCGCTTTTGTTGGTAGCGTTTATTTTCGCGGTAAGCAACAGTTTCCTTAGCGAAAAGTTCTCGCTCGTATCGCTCTATCCGGATATGATATTAAGACTAGTATTAATCATAATTTGCATATTGCCGATAATGGCTTTCATGCGAGTGGAAATCGAAGCGTTCAAGGCGCTGTTCAAGGAAACGGGCGGTTTCATAAAGAGAGAAAAAGACAAGGCGAAGAATTTCTTCAACCGTTTTGACAACAAGAAATAAAAACCCATAAACATATAAGGAGAAAACTTTCAATGACAAATGAAAAAGTGTTGGTAATCGACTTTGGCGGTCAATACAATCAACTTATCGCAAGACGCGTAAGAGAACTCAACGTTTATTGCGAAATGTATCCCTACACTATAAGTCTGGAAAAGATCAAGAGTCTTAATCCTATCGGTATAATCTTTACAGGCGGACCGAGCAGTGTAACCGACGAAGGCGCTCCCCGCATCGACAAGGGAATATTCGAGTTGGGTATCCCAGTGCTGGGTATTTGCTACGGCGCCCAACTTATCGCCTATACGCTCAACGGAAAAGTAGAGCAGGCAAAGACTAGAGAGTACGGCAAAAAGGAAGCGACCTATGATACGGACAGTCTGCTGTTCAAAGGTTTGAATAAAAAGAACGTCTGTTGGATGAGCCATACATATCAGGTAACGGAATTACCGCAAGGATATAAATCTATCGCTCATACCGACACTTGCAAAATAGCGGCTTTCGAGAATGCGGAAAAGGCCATTTACGGTATGCAGTATCATCCCGAAGTTATGCACACCGAGCAAGGTCTGGACATGCTCAAAAACTTCCTTTACAACGTGGTAAAAGCCAAAGGCGATTGGACGATGTCCAACTTTGTCAGCAAATCGGTAGATGAACTTAAAGCGAAGATAGGCGACAAGAAAGTGCTTTGCGCGTTCAGCGGCGGAGTAGATTCCGCGGTTGCGGCGACGCTTATTCATAAAGCGGTCGGAGATCAGTTGACCTGTATATTCGTAGATCACGGTCTTTTGAGAAAGAACGAAGCCAAAGAAGTAATGAAAGTCTTCAAAGAAGATATGGGTATGAACGTCATTCTTGCCGACGCGTCGGAAAGATTCCTTAAAAAGTTGCAGGGAGTTAAGGAACCCGAAAAGAAAAGAAAGATAATAGGCAAAGAATTTATCGACGTATTTGAAATTGAAGCCAAAAAGATAGGCGCGGTCGATTATCTCGTGCAGGGTACTATATATCCCGACGTGATCGAATCGGGATTAGGCAGCAGCGCCGTCATCAAATCGCACCACAACGTAGGCGGACTTCCCAGCGTAGTCAACTTTAAGGAAATCGTAGAGCCGCTCAGAGATTTGTTCAAAGACGAAGTAAGAAAAGTAGGTTTCGAACTCGGACTGCCGCGCGACGTAGTAATGCGTCAGCCGTTCCCCGGGCCGGGACTCGCTATAAGAATTATCGGCAATATCACAAAGAAAAAGTTGGATATTTTGCGCGACGCGGATTATATTTTCAGAGAAGAAGTCAAACTCAACGGATTGTCCGACGAGATATGGCAGTATTTCGCAGTGCTTACTAATATGAGAAGCGTAGGAGTAATGGGCGACTGCCGTACTTACGACTATACTTTGGTATTGAGAGCGGTTACATCCGTCGACGCTATGACCGCGGACTGGGCGAGAATCCCCGCGGACGTACTTGAAAAGATTTCTACGAGAATAGTCAACGAAGTAAAACATATCAACAGAGTGGTTTACGACATCACGTCCAAACCGCCGGCAACTATCGAATGGGAATAAGACGTAGCGGAGAGATCTCATTCCTTTATATAGAAACAATATAAAACATAATCAAAACAGTTTATTTGCGCAAAGCGAAAGGAGTATATAATGTTAACAGCAATAGTAGGTATCAACTGGGGCGACGAAGGCAAAGGCAGAATGGTCGATTTGGTGTCTAGCGATTACGATATAGTCGTAAGATATCAAGGCGGCAACAATGCGGGACATACGGTTATCAACCATCTTGGCAAGTTTATTCTCAACCTTATCCCGTCCG
>JAIEEW010000288.1 GCA_029067255.1 Clostridia bacterium
ATCGGGAGTTCAACCCCCTACGTTCGTATTTTTCGTCAACGACGCGAAACTTATGCATTTCTCTTATGAAAGATATTTGGAAAATACTTTGCGAAAGACTTTTACTTTCAGGGGAACGCCGATAAAACTTATTGTCCGCAACCGTAAAGAAGAAGTTTGACGGCGGCTTGACAAATTGTGGCAGTCGCAGGTAATTTTCAAGAAAATGTTGCAAGCCATAATTAAATATGATAGAATAATAAAAGTAAATAGATATTAAGATACGGAAGGTGAACAATGAATTACAGCCAATTATCGAAAGAAGAACTTCAACAAATCTACGATCTTCAAAAGGCGGAGTACGACTCTTTGGTCGCGCAAGGTTACAGCGTGGACATTGCGAGAGGTAAGCCTTGCAACGAGCAGTTGGACATCGCTATGCCGATGCTTACGGCGGAAGGTATAGAGAATATGCCAAAAAGTTACCGCAATTACGGTATGCTTGACGGTATTCCCGAGATGAAGAAGATTTTCGCTCAAATGTTGGGCGTAACCCCCGACGAAGTTATCGTTGGCGGAAGCAGTTCTCTCAATCTTATGTACGATACAATACAAAGAGCGTTGCAGTTTGGTATTTGCGGCTCCGCGCCGTGGAATTCTCAACCGGTCAAGTTCCTTTGTCCCGTTCCCGGCTACGACAGACATTTCGCTATATGCGAACATTTCGGGATAGAGATGATCAATATCCCTATGACGGAAGAAGGTCCGAATATGGATCTTGTGGAACAACTCGTTGCCAACGACGACGCTATAAAGGCTATATGGTGCGTTCCAAAATACAGCAATCCTACCGGAATCACTTATTCCGACGCTGTTGTGGAAAGACTTGCTTCAATGAAGACGAAAGCGGAAGATTTCAGAATATTCTGGGACAACGCTTACGTAGTTCACGATCTTACGGACGTTCCTGACAATCTTGCGAATATCATGGAAATTGCCGCGAGAGTGGGCAATCCCGATAGAGTATATCAGTTTGCTTCGACTTCTAAGGTTACGCTTGCGGGTAGCGGAGTAGGTTGTATCGCGACGAGCAAAAACAACGTTAAAGATATTCTTTCGCATTTGACCGTACAGACGATCTCATACAATAAAGTATGGCAGTATATTCATTATCTTTTCCTTAAAGATAACGACAATATCAAAGCGATAATGGCAAAGCAGAGAGAGATAATCAAACCAAAATTTGATTCTCTTATCAACGCGTTTGAAGATTCTTTCGGAAGCGACAGCGACATTGCTAAGTGGACGAATCCCAAAGGCGGATACTTCATAACGTTAGACGTTCTTGACGGCTGCGCTAAAAAAGTTTGCTCGCTTTGTAAGGGCGCAGGTCTGACGCTCACTGCGGCGGGCGCTCCTTTCCCGTACGGAATCGACATCAACGACAGGACGTTAAGAATCGCGCCGACGTTTACGTCCGACAGCGATCTCGTAGTCGCTACGCAAATACTCACGTGTTGCGTAAAACTCGCTTGCGTGGAGAAACTCATCAACGGATAATTATAATAAGGTAATTAAAATGAAAATCGTTATCGCATCGGACATTCACGGCTCGGCGTATTACGCTCAAAAAGTTAAGGACGCTTTTGAAAGAGAAGGCGGAGAACTTCTCGTAATTTTGGGCGACGTATACAATCCCGGCCCGCGAAATCCCATATCGGCAGACTACGCGCCTATGAAAGTCGCGGATATACTCAATTCTCTCAAAGACAACCTTTTGGTTATCAAAGGCAACTGCGACAGCGAAGTCGATACGTTGATAAGCGAGTTCGATTTCAGCGATTTTTCTCAGATTTTCGTAGACGGACTGAAAATCACGCTGACGCACGGACATAAGTTTAATAAAGACAATATGCCGGCAAACGCGGGCGATATTATGTGTTACGGTCATTTCCATACGGGATTTATTACACAGGTTGGTAAAACCGTGGTCGCCAACGCAGGATCGGTATCTCTTCCGAAAGACGGAACGCCGAGCAGTTATCTTACGCTCGACAACAGCGTTCTTTCTCTTAAAGATATCGACGGAAAAGTCATCGATTGCAGGACGATCGAAAAATAAATAAAGAGGTAATTATGAGCAACAGCAAATTCGATACAAAAGTACAGGTACTCAAATACGAAGTGTTAAAGCAAATAGTCGAGGCTTACGACAAAGGGGATATGTCTCAAATCTATATGGATATACCCAAATCGATTTCTCCCGGTCCAAAGCCAAGTTTTAGATGCTGTATATATAAGGAAAGAGCGATCGTTCAGGAGAGAATAAAACTCGCTCTCGGCGGAGACAAGTCCAACCCGAATATCGTGGAAGTTATCGAAGCGGCTTGCGACTCATGTCCGATAAGCGGTATGTATATTACTCCTGCGTGCCGCGGTTGTATAGTACATAAATGTCAGGAATCCTGTCCAAAAGACGCTATCACGATAGTTGACAACAAACCTGTGATAGACATGGATAAATGTATCAAGTGCGGTCGTTGCGCAAAGGCGTGTCCTTACGACGCGATAATAGAGCAGTCCCGTCCTTGCATAAAGAGTTGTAAGGTCAAAGCGCTGTCTATGGACGAGTACGACAGAGCGAAGATAGACAACGATAAATGTATCGCTTGCGGAGCGTGCGTATACAACTGTCCGTTCGGCGCGATAGTCGACAAGTCGTTTATAATCGAAACTCTTGATTTGCTCAAAGACGCCAAAGAAAACGGCGGCAGAGTGTTCGCTATCATAGCGCCCGCTATCGCAAGTCAGTTCAAACCCGCTACGTTCGGTCAACTCGTTACGGGTATAAAGCAACTCGGTTTCGATAGAGTTTACGAAGCGGCTTTGGGCGCGGACATAACTTTGTATAAAGAAGCGAAAGAATTCGAAGAGAAGGGAATTATGACGACCTCTTGCTGTCCTTCTTTCGTAATGTTTATAGAAAAGAATTTCCCCGAACTTGCAAAGTATATTTCGTCTTCGCCGTCGCCTATGGTGGAAACGGCTATGCTTCTCAAAAGAAAATATCCCGGTATCAAAACCGTATTTATCGGACCTTGCACAAGCAAGAAACTTGAATACAGACTGGAAAAGACTCAGGGCGCAATTGACAGCGTGATTTCTTTTGAAGAATTGCAAGCGTTGCTAGACGCAAGAAAAGTCGATTTGCTCGTTCAGGAAGAAATGAATATCGACGACGCGTCGGTAATGGGTAGAGTATTTGCAAAGTGCGGCGGAATCTCGCAGGATATCGCAAAACTCACTGAAGGAAAAGTAGAGCCGGTTGCGATGAGCGGTATCGACGAGTGTAGAGCCAACTTGCTCAAACTTAAATTCAACAAAACTACCGCCAATTTCTTTGAAGGCATGGCTTGCGACGGCGGTTGTCTTAACGGAGCGTTGTCATTGCACCACGACGTAAAGAATATCGTTGAGATAGATAAATATTCCAACAACGCGTCGCACAAAGATATTTTGAGTTCCGTTGATATGTACAAGCAAAGTTTGGGCGTAACTACCGACGAAAAAGAATAGTAATCGAGTTGTTGATTTTAGAACTTAACTGTCGCTGTATTTTGGATATGGCGGCAGTTTTAATTTAGCGTAGATTTTAGAAAGAATATAACGCTGCTATCTGATTTTTATCGTTGAATTATTTATATAAATATGCTATAATATATAAAACTGAAGGATATCGCTATGATAAAAAAAGATAAAATAAAATATGATAAAATAAAATTTGATAGAGGAGATAGGATATTTTCGATAATCCTTGCCGTTTTCTTTCTATTTTGCGCTATTTTGTGTTTTGATAAATATCAAGATGAAGTATATCAACAAAAGGCGATTGACAATGGAGTAATTGTCGAAGCAAAGTTAGTAAAGGTTACAACGCGCTCCAGTTCGACAGGCAATCCCCCAAGAAGTAGTACTTATTATAAACTGGTATACAGTTATACTGACAAAGACGGTTTGGAGTATACGGGAACGTATGGACCGAGTTTTAAAAGCGAAATGCAAGCGCAGGCGTATGTAGGCTCAAAGATAGAAATATATATAGACGGAGACGGACATAGTATTCCGGTAGGGGTAAAACCGCAAAAAGCGTTAATGTTGACGTTTTCTATACTAATTTTACTTGCGTGTTTGGCGTCTATAGCAATGTACGTCTATCAATTCAAAAATAAAATGACAAAATATGAAGAGCAAACGTCCAAAGAGAGAGAAGAAGAACGTGAAAAAGAAAGACTTGCTTATTGGGAGAAAAAGAGAGAAGAGCATCAAAAACAATACGGCGAAGCGTTGAACCATTACAAGAATTTGAAAGAAGAAATGGAAAAAGTACAAAGAGAAAGCGCTGAACAAGATAAATTGTGGCACGAATATCAAAATATAAAAAAGAAGTATGATAAGCAAGGAATAAGATATTTTTATTCAGACTTTTTGAAAGATCGACAAATCCAATCGGAAGAACAAAACGAAGACTCGTCAAACGAAAAGATATAGAA
>JAIEEW010000289.1 GCA_029067255.1 Clostridia bacterium
CTTCGCCTTCTCCGTCGGAACGGACGCTTTCTTCGACATTTTCTTCCGCTTCATTACCGTCGTCAGAAGATGCTTCGCCGTCGATTTCTTTGACTTGGTTTTTACCAACAATGCTCAGCGTGTTTTCTTTGCCGTGTATAAACCTGATAACGTTGTCTTTATGTCTGTAAATTATCAACGCCCAGACGATGAGAGAAAACACTATCGCAATAACGCTTGAACGGTATTTGACGCAGTTGATTACCGTCAACGCCGTTACCGCCAAATACGACCCGATAAATCCTATTTTGCATACCAACAGATAAACGATCAAAGCGACGAATACGCAAGGTCCCGCTATCGGCGTAGCCACCATGAACATACCCAAAGACGTAGCGACGCCTTTTCCGCCTTTAAATTTGGTATAGACAGGAAAAACGTGTCCTATTACCGCTACCGCGCCGAGTATGAACATCCAGTCGTCAGAGCCTATCGCGTACTTTCCCAACAGCGCGAACGCAACGCCCTTAGCGCAGTCGAATGCGAAAGTAAGCGCGCCCCAGCCTTTGCCTATCGAACGCATTACGTTCATAGTGCCGGGATTGCCGCTGCCGAGTTTTTTTATGTTTTTACCTTTGAGTTTTCCTATGATTGTCGCCATATTGATTGCTCCTACAAAATAAGCGACAAATACCAGAATTATTTTAAGCGCCATAGCCACTCCACTTGCTCTTTGCCATTATTTTAACATAAATAACGAATTTACACAACTTTTTAACAACATTTGTTTTGATATTCAAAATGGCGCAATTTGTCGGATATGTGTCGATAATTTATTTCTTTAATATCTTTTTGATAACTGTCGGCTTAATTTTGCGACAATCCGTATCAAAATTCGACAAATTAAAATTTACGCATTACGTCTTAAAAATTTTTTAGTATTGACATAATATCCGAATTTCCTTTATAATTGTTATTGTGAAAAATGTGGGGGTAATTATGAAAAAACTTACAGCATCGGTAATTCTCGTCATTATGATAGTTACCATAGCGTTATTGGCAGGTTGTTCGGGCGGAGCGCAAACTGCCGAAGTCGATCTTACTTTCGACAATCTCGGTTCAAAACCCAACGCCGAAGCCGCGGCAAAAGCGACGCCTATCGATAAATCTACACTTAAATTTAGCGACGAAGATACGACGGATCCCGAAGTACTCGCTTCTATTATCAAAGTAATACTTATCGCGAATCAAAACAACGTCGATTGCGATTTTTACGCTGCAGCCGCATACGGCACCGGCGAAGCCAAATTCAAAGTCGGCAAAGACAATATCGTCGGATCTATGGATACTCGCGAATGGAGAGTATACGACAACGGCGAATATTTCTTTGATTCCTACGGTCTTGTAGTCGGCGGACACTCTATAAAAGAAGACGGATCTATAGGCAACGTATCCGATGCTCTCGTATCCGCATTGAGCGCAGTACTCAACTATACGGAACGCGTTTATTCGCCTGACTGCAAAACGTTCTACACTTCCAAAAACGGTAAATCGGACGACAAAACGCTTACGCGCTACCCTTCTCTCGACGCGGTGGAATACTCTAAGCCAAAATCTAAAAAATCCTCTTTGGACAATTATATTCAAGAAAACTATTACCGTAACGATTTCAGAGAATTTACTTCCGACAACTGGGACGAAAGCATACCGCCGATCACTAGCGGACTTCTCAGATACGACGAAGAAAACGGAATATATTACCTTGAATGCGAAACCAACTGCGAAGACGAAAGCGTACTGGAACTATCTATTGAAAGCATGAAGAAAAGTTCAGGAACTGATATTTTCAAATACGCTAAAAAGCGTCTTAAAATCGAAATTTGGGAGTGCGGTCTTATAAAGAACTATATCAATGAAAACGTATGGGAAGCGACGCTCTTGCCTACTACGTTAAAACTCAAAGGTTCAAGCGACAATTTCTACGAACAGCGGTTTACTTACAACAAAGAAGACCTTAAAGTCATGGTAGTACCTGAAAGCATAAAACAAAATATGATGAAATAATAAATCAATAAGTCAACAAACAAAAAGCGAACTGATATTACGGTTCGCTTTTTTATAATCATTGTATTAGAACTCTATGGGACTTTCGTCGAAATCAGGAATATACTCTTGCGACGCGCTTTGCATATCTTGTATGAATGCGTTGATGAAACCGAGTTTTTCGGCGTGCGCGACGGCGATTTTGTATTCAAGCGGCAAAAGTCTTCTCGATAAGTTTTTATATTCGTTCGCCTTTCCGTACGGAACGTACTGACTCATAAGCGAGATAAACGTATTTGGAGAAATGTTCTCCGCTATCCACGTAAGGATATTCTTAGTATCGTATACGCAATCGGGCAAAACGAGATGGCGTATTATCAATCCTTTTTTCATCAAGCCGTCTTCGAATACGTCGATTGGTTGCAATTCGCGCATTTTCATTACCGCCCGAGAGCATACGTCGAAATAATCCTTGCATTTACTGTAAGCAAGCGACAGCGCGCTGTCGGCGTATTTGAAATCGGTAATATAAAAATAGATCGCGCCCTATAACTTTTCAAG
>JAIEEW010000029.1 GCA_029067255.1 Clostridia bacterium
GGTTGAGGCTGGTAAAAGCGTTTTTGCGCCCCGCTTCGCTCTCCCCGTCCAACTTACAATGCGCTCTTACTTGCGCGTTTGTCATCTCGTCGTTGGTCTTAGTATTCGTACCCGAGTATCTCTCGCGTTGAATCTTTCTTGCCTTTTCCACTCTTTCCTTTACGGCCTTACTGCTCTCGTTGAGAATATCGCTTCTGAATTCTTCATACGATATGCTGTCTATTTCTATCTGCAAATCTATTCTGTCAAGAAGCGGTCCGGAAAGTTTGGATATGTATCTATGTATTTCCGACGGCGTGCATTTACATTCCTGCGTCTTAGACCCCAGATTGCCGCACGGACAAGGGTTCATACTTGCTACCAACATAAATCTTGCCGGATATTCCAGAGTATGCTTTGCTCTTGATACTACCGCCACTCCGTCTTCAAGCGGTTGACGAAGAGTCTCCAACGTACGGCGTTGATATTCCGGCATTTCATCAAGAAACAGCACTCCGTTGTGCGCCAAACTGATTTCGCCGGGTTTAGCGTTCGCCCCGCCGCCCATAAGCGCTGGAACCGTCGCCGTATGATGCGGAGTACGGAAAGGTCTGCTCACGACAATTCCGACGCTGCTGTCGAGTATACCGGCGACCGAATGTATTTTCGTAACTTCTATCGCTTCTTCAAAAGTCATATCGGGCATAATAGTCGGCACACACTTTGCCATCATCGTCTTGCCCGCGCCCGGCGGTCCTATCATAAGCACGTTATGACCGCCCGCTACCGCTATCTCCAACGCTCTTTTCGCAACAAACTGTCCTTTAACTTCGGAAAAATCCACGTTGTATTTATTCGCGCTCTGCATAGATACGAACTCGCTCGTCTGCAAAGGACTCACTTCGCTCTTACCTGTCAAAAAATCCACGACTTGCGAAAGTTTGTCAAAAGCGTAGACTTCTATACCTGAGATATAACTCGCTTCTTTTGCGTTTTTTGACGGTACTATAAATTTCCTATATCCTTTCTGTACCGCCGAGATTACCAAAGGCATTACTCCCTTGACGTGGTTTATAGAACCGTCAAGCGAGAGTTCGCCCAAAATTATATAGTCTTTATACGTAGCGCTTTCTATCTCTTCGCTTGCGATAAGAATACCCAAAGCGATTGCCAAATCGAAATGCGAACCTTCTTTTTTCGTATCGGCGGGAGCGAGATTTATCGTTATCTTACGAATGGGATAAGTGAACAAACTATTCTTTATCGCCGACCGTACTCTTTCTTTGGACTCTTTTACCGCCGTATCTGCCAATCCTACCATATCGTAGGCGGGCAACCCCGCGTTGAGATCCACTTCTATAGATACTTCGTATCCTTCTACGCCGTTCAGGGCGTAACTCTTTGTCTTTGCGAGCATTTTATCTCCGATCTAATTATTTGCTTTCGTTTGCCGCGTTTTCTTTCGCAATAGGTTTGATATACGAATTCAGCGTAATATCGCATACGACGTACAGCATATAGAAGACCGTAGCGACCGCAAAGATACTGAATATTATCATAAACGCGTTTTTGGACTCAAAATCCAACCAGCCGGCATTGTCAACTCCCCTGATAAATCCGCTTCTTGCAAGAAGTTGGGCAATATTTAGGAAGGAAAACGCGCTTAGCAAAGACGTTCCTATATACAGTCTGACGTCGGGGGTTATGATGATATATATAAGCATAAGGACAAGTCCGAAAGGCATTATATCCAAAGTGCTTTGCGTTCCCAAAGCCGAGTACGCTATAAACATCATTGCCGAAAGCAATATCAAATCCAGTCTGTTTGCAGTCTTGATATAGTGATAAACGACGTAAGCGCTCATTCCTATAACAAACAACCAATTGCCGATGTTGAATATAACGTTGTCGGCTCTCGACCTGCTACCGGCCGCAAATATAGCGTAAAGATTGAACGTATTATCTGAAAGCGTCGGATGAGACACGTCGAAGAACGCGTATATCTTTCTGAATACCATAAGCACGTTGCCGCTCGCTACTCCGTTAAAACACAAAGGCAACGAGAGAAGATAGAATACTACAAAACAACTTGCCATCGTTACAATAGTTTTTACTACCGACGACTTGTCCGTTACCAGTCCGTATATTTGATACAAAAGTATTACTGGCAAAAGAATAAGCGCGTAATTGCTGAACATCAACGCCAAGGTATAGAAGATGCCGGTCGAAACATATTTCTTGCCGAGCATAGATAATGCCATAGCCGCGATAAACGCTATCGCTATGCATTCAAGGCTTCCGTACAGCGTACCGAATATGAAGAATATCGGGAGAATAGCGTAAATAAATCCGTACGCGATCGCAGTCCTTTCGTTTTGATACTTGCTTGCGCAAGAATAAATCATATAACAAACCATCAAATCCGCTACGACCATAGGCATTCTGATCAGTATCGAATAACCTACGTCCCCCATACCCAACGCTTTTCCGATATATCCGAGTATTCCCAATACCCAAATCACGCCTTGCGGTTCGTTTGCGGAATTGTTGTAGTAGGATATAAGACCTTTGCTCGCTATATCCTGAGCCAACGTTACCCAGTTGGTTATCAAATCGTTTCCTTCCGCAGATGCGAGTACGGTAATGAATCTCACCGCGAAAGCCGCGAGAAGAACGTAGATAAAGGACGCAGTATGAGAAGTCATAGCGTTAAGGAACTTGTCCCCCTTACCTGCGCCGTCGTTCGGATGAAGTCCGACTCTGTTTTGTATGATACCCCTGAGTACAAAGAACATGCCTACGCAGATACCGGCTGAAAGCAAAGTAAAGAGAATAACGAACGACAACGATCCGCCGTCCGACATCGTATAGCCTTCGCTCATTCTCAGTATTGCGACTTCCGTATCATCCGCAACCCCGTCTACCTTTTGAAGGGATATATTGTCAAATCTTACTTCTGTAGTACCCGACGCGCTGGCGCCTTCTTTTCCTACGGCTACTATAAGCGTAACTTCTCCGCTCACCGTGGAAGTGAAGTACTGTTCTATACGCTGCCAACCTTCAGTCTTTTCAGTTACTATCGCTCCGACAGGATCGACAGCGCCGGCAAAATAAACGCCCGCCGTACCGGTAAGACTTACGGCGTTGATATACGCTCCGATTTTGTAAGTAGCGTTCTTTTCGAGTTTCACCGTCTGATAAATATAGTTATATCCTGCTGAATTGAGATAGAAAAATCTTTTGCCCAAAGTCGAATCGTAACCGGACGAACCGTCGGCGCTGTTATTGCCCCAATTTGCGGTAGTACCGGGATTGATCGTCCAACCTTCGGCGGTTTTCGTTTCCGCGTCGTAGATTTCAAAATCTCCGTTGACAAGGATTTCCGTATCGGGTTTTACTCTGTTGCAACCGACAAGCGCAACCAAAGCGACAACCGCGATAAGCAAAACTATAATAATTTTTTTCTTCATTGTTATCCCCTTGAAAGATATTCTTTTATATTCATAATAAATGATTATTGCCGTTTTGACAAGTATATATT
>JAIEEW010000290.1 GCA_029067255.1 Clostridia bacterium
GCGTTTTATCTCTGTAATATCTGAGTATTATCACTTTCTTTTCTCTTTCAGGAAGAGAATTTATATAATCTTTTAGCAATATTTTGTTGATAACGTCATCGTTATTCTCGTTGGAAGCAAGTTTATCCATGACGCACTGATTGTTGTCATCTTCATATTTTTCAAATATAGAAACGGGATATTTGTTGCTATCCATGGCGAACACGACTTCTTGCTCGTCTATGCCAAAATGTTCGGCTATGTTTTTAATAGACGGAGTGGAATTTTGCGCGTATTGTTCATTGAGATAATTTTGTATTTTCGAACAAAGACTTTTCATAGCGCGCGAAACTTTAATAGAACCGTCGTCTCTGATAAATCTTTTTATCTCTCCCGCAATCATAGGTACCGCGTAAGTAGAAAACTTTACATTATAAGAGCAATCGAAATTGTTGATCGCTTTTACCAATCCCAACGCTCCCAACTGCAAAAGATCGTCGTATTCTACTTGCTTATTGCGATACCGTCTGGCAATACTTTTTATCAACGGCATATTAGAGTTTATCAACTTGCCTTTCGCGTCGTCGTCGCCTTTTTTGGCAAGTTCCAACAATTTTAAGGTAGTTTCGTAATCAAGCATATCAATCCTTCTTTATTTCTTTTTGCATTACAATCTTCGTACCTTTATCCTTATGCGAAATTATTTCGACCTTATCCATAAACGTCTGAATGAGCGTAAAACCCATTCCGCTTCTCTCCTGCTCGGGTTTAGTCGTAAAAAACGGTTGGACCGCCTTATCTACGTCGGAAATTCCGCATCCTTCGTCTTCTATGATTATCTCCGCTTTTTGATTTTCTAAACTTACAGATATGTCGATATATTTGTCTTCCTGACCGCCGTAAGCATGAACGATACAGTTTGTTACAGCCTCGGAAACTGCTGTCTTTATATCGTTTATCTCTTCTAGCGATGGATTGAGTTCCAGACAAAACGCCGATACCGAACTTCTTGCAAAACCTTCGTTACCTGTCTTTGCCAATAATTGCATAGTAAATCTATTCATAATAACCTCGCTTTAACTTATTTTCTTCATAATTGTGTAAATGCCCGCCGTGGTCAAAATAAAGTCCACATGCCCTTTGGCATTACTAATATATATAGGTATATTTCGCTTTTTCAACTGCTTATACCTACCTAATAACATTCCTATTCCCGTGCTATCCATAAAAGAAAGATCGGAAAAATCAAAAACGAATTGTCCGAAATAATTATTGCGTATAAAGCCGTCTATCTTTTCTCTTACGCCTTTTACGCAACCTTCGTCCAATTCGCCATCTAATTTAGCAACCGCGCTGTCTGCTTTGATTGATAATTCGATGCGCATAATTACACCTCCGCGACTTAGTCATACAGGCATTTTAGCACACCGTCTGTGATTAAAAATCGTAATTTTTGTAGAAATAAAACTAATTATATATATTGTAATTATCAAGATACCGCCCGACATAAAATAAAGCGATACGGCATTTTAATTATCTTGTCGTAAATTAAAAAAGTCCGGACATCAAGTCCGGACTTTTAATATAAATCAAATTATTAAACGTGCTGTTTTCTCTTTAAAGATTTTGAAATGTAAACCGATTCCAAAACAACGCCGATTATTGAGAACAACAGTACCATTATCATATCTACTTTAAACATTCCTGCTATTTCAGCGTCGTCCATTATTATCTTGAACGCTTCCATAGCGGAAATATCCAAGCCTACTTCTTTCGCAGCGATTCCAGCGTCTATAAAATAACACAGGAATACGGACAAAGCCATAAACACAAGAGTGATTACGGATACGATAACAATCATCATCTTAGTAGGTTTGCCGCCGAATTTTTTATAAAGAAGCGTACCGACCACAATAGACACGATTGCCGCTATAGACGAATAGAATCCTAGATTAAACAATATAATAGCGACTACTATACCTATCACTCCGCCAACCAATGCTCCGCAAACTCCCTTGAGATAATTGTTGGGGGCTTCTTCAAACGCTTTATTTTCTGCGTCGATTGCAGCATTTATACTTTCTTTGCAATCGCTATCGATGCCTATTGAGAATCCATCCATTCTAATCTCTTGTTTGTTGTCTGAAAACTCCTTACCGCATTTGGGACAATATTCGCGAGTAAGACCGCCGTTGTTCGAAATTGTGGAAATAAACAATTCGAAAAGCGAAGGCAAACGCTCGATCAATTTGCCGGTAGTAAAGTCTGTTAAAGCAACAAACAATCCGTACTCAGTAAGATGAAATTGACAACGCTTGATTTTGGCGTCGTCCAACGCATTTTTAATACTGCGTTTTTGATCGTCCGTAGCGTAAAACGAAATATGAAACTGATAAGGATATTCTCCGCTGTTGGACGCCTGATTAGCATTGAGTTCTCTAACGCTTACTTCATAATCGCTTATGGCACCGTATGCCTGCATACCGTTGACAGCCATACCTTTTTCTGCGCAAAACTCTGAAAGTTTCTTGTTCATATCGCTCCTCTTTGTTATATTTTATTTTTCAACACAATATTAGCAAAATCGATAAAACATGTCAACTGTTTTTTTACTGAAAATTTACATATAATGCGTTTTTTATCCGCCAGACGTAGTTACAGTTCTTCCGTTTTTGTTTCCAAAGACTTTTCATCGATCGGTTTGTCATTATTACTTTCACTATTAATAGTAACGTTATTTTGTTTCGTTCTAGAATATATTTCAACATATTTGCGGAAGTTTTTTGAAGCGAATGCCACAAGTCCGACCGCGAAAACAATTATCAATTCCGGAATAATGTACATACATTGATATACGAATGAGTAGAAGTACGCGTTCGCAAGCGCAGGCAAATTATAATCCT
This sequence comes from Clostridia bacterium, assembly GCA_029067255.1. Lineage (GTDB taxonomy): Bacteria > Bacillota > Clostridia > Christensenellales > UBA3700 > RACS-045. Next base: position 2,883 of record JAIEEW010000290.1, read on the forward strand.
GAGCAAATCCCGCTCCATACGCGCCAAAAGCAAATACTCCAGCAAAATAGTGGCAAAGGAATCTAAAAGCGCAGGCTATGAGCGCGCCGACAAAAAACTGCGCTCGCATATTTTTCTTAAACGCGCCTAAGCATCTAAGACATCCCGTAAGTCCTAACGCTCCGAAAGCCGCAAGATAATCAAGTACAAACTGCGCAGGATGAATGATCCATGGATCTTGTATGGCTTGCAAGATACCGTAGACCGCGCCAACGAGTATCCCCTTTTTACTGCCAAACATAAATGCAAACAGCATTACTGGCAACATAGAAGCAAACGTTATGCTGCCGCCCATAGGCATTTTGAACACTCTAATATAAGAAAGCGCAAAACTTAACGCCACGCAAACCGCCGCAAACGCAATGGTACGAGTATCAAAAGACTTTCCGGATTTATCCGTAAAACAAGCAATCGCAATTATTGCCGCCGCAAGTATTATAGCCGATACGTACAAACCTATATTGCTAAACGCTTCCCCCGCATCCCCGCTTGCATAATATACAATCATACATATAAGAACAACAATAAATGCCGCGCTGCACACTACGGCGCTGACTATTTTTACAATTTTCGTACGCTTTAATGCAAGCGCAACCGCGCACGCGACCAAACTAATCGCAAGCGCAAGCAATGGATAGAACAAAATAGGAGTAAGCGAATCATCGCCTTTTGCCACTCCTAAGAAATATAATACGGCAAACGTTATTATTACCGCAGTGGCAAATACCAGCGTAATCAAAAAGATCACTTTGTTCAAAACTTTATTAGCAACAGTTAGTTGCTGTTCGCTATATTTTTCGCTTTTCTTTTTAAGAACAACTATACATATTTTTGATATGATAAATGCAATCGTTAGCGCAACGGCTATCCAGAGTACGACAGTACGGCAAGTGTTGGTTGCCCCGTCAAAGTTAGCAAAGTAGTTTTTGATGTCTTTTAACATAAATTTTCTCCTTAGAAGGTTTTTTGCAAAACAAAAGACGCTTTGTGAGAAATAACAAAGCGTCCTGCAAAAACGAATTTATGTCTGCGCAAACACAAATTCGC
>JAIEEW010000291.1 GCA_029067255.1 Clostridia bacterium
ATATTATACAAAATCCCCATGTCGAATTCAAGAGAAAAGGGTCAGGAAAAGTACACTTTTCCTGACCATATACAAAATGGGGTAAAAAATGGATATACGGAAAAGAAGAATCAAAGGCATATTTGTCCTGTCAGTGTTGATAATATTATGCTTGTTTATTGCAAGCGTATTTAGTATGTTTATTCCGCAGAAAACAACTAACGCTATCATTAGTTCATCGTCTGTTGTGGAAGTTGAAGAGTTGCTAAATACTGGATATGAAAATTACAATGATAATAGCAAAAATATTTTTAACAAAAATAACATTAGGTTGCTTTATGAAAAACTAACAGGAGAGAGCGGAGCAAATTTTAATACAGTAAAATCATTAGGTACAAAAACATCTGCAGATTTTAGGAGATTGAACGACAATAACGATATCATAGTAACTCTGGGCGGCAAAAAATGGACGGTAACCTATCTTACACAGGCAAACGGAAACGTAGTGCTGGATTTATGGCTGGCGAATATTGATACTAATACTTCACCTTATAATAACAGTGAGTTACATGATTCTACTGACTTGTATCCATCGGGTATGTATTCAACGAGTTATATTCGGGTGTCTACTCTTAACAACGGTGGTAAATATAAAGTAGATAAAGATGCTCTATCCGATGATCAACAACAAAATGTGAAAAACAATTTTGCGATGTTTACGATGGATAATAGCCAAATAAATACAAGTATAAAAAAATATTTGCTGACGCCAGAACAAGTAGGATATCAAGCAAATGAAAATTCAAAAGATATTAATTTTCGGGTTTCTGCAATAAATAATGGCTTGTCGCGAAATAATGACGCTTATGAGAAGGTTCCTGATGCGGTTTGGTATGGCGATGGATCGTATTGTTGGGAAGACAAGGATTATTATGGCGATTGGAAAAGCGATTATGTTTGGTTGCCTGGTTCCGCAGAATTAGGAGCCGGAATAGATGAGTCAAATTTTGACGGTATTTGGAAAACTTCGATAGAACAAAGGAAAGCAAGCAGTCTTTATTATCTTCGTAGCACAATGTGCGGAAATTGCTATATTGATATTGTTCTACAAAACGGAACGTATTCTTATGGTACAGGAACGACGGCGAGAGGAGTTCGCCCAGCGATACATTTGAATTTAAGCGAAGTTAACGAAGTAAGTGCTCCTACAGACGTTTCAATCGATTATGCAGGCAAGCAATTGTCGTTGGACGACGTGCCTGCGGAGAAGAAGACATGGTATGACTCTTCTTCTATCGATTTGACTTATCCGTCCGGAATGATGGATGTCGGAACGTATCGTGTTATGGCAAAAATCAAGCCAGAATTGCAAGCGGAAGAAATAATGTTTTCCGGTACGCCGGACACGAGCAAAGGAGAAACAGATTATATACGTTACTTTGACTTTGTCATTACAGAGAAAACCTTGCGAGCGGATTTCAATAAGACGGTAAGTCCGCCAACGGTAAAAGCAGTAGAAGAAGATTTGGCAGAGAAAGACAAATCGTTGGCGGATAGTATACTGAAGATACAGTACACTGACGATAAAGGTAACACTTCATTCGACACGCCCAGTAAAGTAGGAACGTATACTGCGAAAGTAATATTCAACTCATCTGTAACGGAGAGCAAGAACTATAAACTAGACAAAGAATATACGGATACGGTATTTATAGATAAGATACCTATCAAATTGCCTACGTTCGATCCGTCGGAGTGGTATACCTACGACAGTACGGAGCAGACGTATATATTGGATTACAATAGCGACGAAGTGGAAGTAACGTTGGTAAACGATTACAATGGAGCGATAGATTTTGACGGAACGTTCATAACGGTAACGAAAGCGGGAGAATATAAAGACGCGTTGAAGGCGCATTTGAAACGCAAGTATAACGCTACGGATAATAGCGGAATCACGGTATGGGATATAAGTGGAAACAGTCCGGAAGATCAGTACTTATCGTTTGAAGTAAAGAAGAAAGCGTTGCAGTTTACCATAGATTCTACAGACGGAGTAATAGACGGAAGAGTAGGAGAAGCGTTGAGTATCAACGTAAGATACGTGAATAATAATCCATACGGAAACGATGTAGTGAATTACGTAATAAACGCAACGAGAGCGGGAACGACAACAACGATAAAGAATTTGGGAAGCGGAAGCGTAGTTAAGAACAAGCCGGCAGAGAGCGTAGAGTTGGATATGACAAAACTAAGAATAGCCGGCGACTGGGTATTGAGTATAGAAGCGGAAGACGGAGAAGGTAACTATACGGTAACGCTTGCTAGCGCAGTAACGTTGAAGTTGGTAAAAGCGGGCGGAAGTACGGATTTGGTATGGTGGTTTAGAGTAGACGGAAAGGACACTTACGAAACAGTATCTGCAAAGGTAGGAGAAACTAGCGTAAACTTTGAACCCGACGAGAAGAAGGTATACGGAAAAGGCGAGTATTCGTTCTATGCAACTGCTCCTGACGGATACGAGATAGACGAAAACTATGACGAAAACGGATTTGCAGGCGGATATAAGGATACAGTAGGAATAAACGCTGGCGAGTATAGGACGCAAGTAAGGATAAAGAAGACGGGAGAAACGAGTGGAACAACGTACGAGATAGTATGGAGCGTAGAAAAGGCTATGTTCAATCTATCCAACGTCAAGTGGTTGTACGATGGGAAGTTGCCGTATAACGGCGGAAAGGAAATAGAAGAGAAACTTGATCCCGAAGCGTTGCCAAAGGAATTGAAAGC
>JAIEEW010000292.1 GCA_029067255.1 Clostridia bacterium
CACGTACGGAGTCGTCGTCAGCGTCAGATGTGTATAAGATAAAGAAATGAGATATGAATGAGAACTCTAATATTTTTTAGTAAATTTACAAATACAATTTTAAGAATTCGACACGGATAGAACAATTTTTTGGTTTTGACAAGTTATAATCTTGCTATGCAAGTTTATATCGAAGTCGTCATTATCAACAACTTAGTAATAAACGCGTTGATCTTGACTTTGACCTTGAAATTTTTTAGACATAAAATCAGCAAAGCGTCGGTATTTATATCGTCGGCTATTGGCGCTGTATACGCGATATTCTTACCGCTTGTAGACGCGTTGAATTTTTTTCTATTCAAGATTATTTTAGCGTTGATAATGGTAGCGATTATTTCTGGAAGATGTTCGCTTAAACGATATATTTCCGCATGCGCGATATTTTTTGCGCTCACGTTCGCCATGGGCGGTATTACGCAAGGACTTGCGTCTGTTTTCTCTATAAATCTTGAACAAACAAATTCAACATTGATACCTTTCTTTGTAGGGATGGCAGGTCTAATCGTCTTATTTGCGCAAAAACTCATATATAAGCATATTGTTCTTGCTAGACGTAAGAGCAGATATGAAGATTTAGTCATTATTTCTGCAAACGGAAAGGAGATATCCTGTAAGGCGTATCACGACAGCGGCAACAGACTGTATTATAAAAATTCGCCGACTATTATTATCGACCGAAGCGTTGCGTTGCAGTTGTACGGGCAGAACGAACTTTGCAATATCGATGATAACGCTCAAATTGATACGGTTACCGGAAAGAAAAAGTTGCCGATCATTACGCTTGACTATTTGCGTACGCAAGATAAAAAAGATAAAATTTACGGAGTTATGGCTGCAATTTCAGATTGTATAAAAGGTGAATATAAAGTCGTATTGCATTGCGACATATAAATAGAGGTAATTTTATGTGGAAAAAAATCAAAGAAATATTTGCAAAAATATTTGATATTCAAGGCGAAAACGTTGACTACATCGGCGGGGGCGAAGCATTGCCGGAGCCGCTTGATCAGGAACAGGAAAAACTTCTTGTGGGAAAGTATATGCAAGGCGACGCTACCGCAAAAAGCAAGTTGATAGAGCATAATTTAAGACTGGTTGTCTATATTGCTAAAAAGTTTGAGAATACAAACGTTGATATAGAAGATTTGATTTCAGTAGGTACTATAGGCTTGATCAAAGCGGTCAATTCTTTCGACGAAGCGAAGCAGATTAAGTTGGCTACTTACGCAAGTCGGTGTATCGAGAATGAAATTCTTATGCATTTGAGAAAAGTTGTAAAGACTAGGAACGAGTTATCTTTGGACGAACCGTTGAATGTCGATTGGGAAGGCAACGTACTTTTGCTGTCCGACGTTTTGGGTACGGAAAGCGACGTAATATACAAAGACGTTGAAAACGACGTTGAAAGGGAGATTCTAATAGCGTCTTTCAATAAATTGCCGCCTCGCGAAAGACAGATCGTCAAGTTGAGATTTGGCATTTTAGGTTCGCCGAAAAAGACTCAAAAAGAAATTGCGGATATGTTTGGAATATCGCAATCGTATATTTCCAGACTTGAAAAAAAGGTAATGAAAAAACTCAAAAAAGAGATGTCCAAAATGGTTTGATAATTTGAATCTAGTTAAAAATATAAGATATGTGTCTGTAATATTGAAAAGGCTATGCCAAAAATTTCTTTGAATAAAGAGTAATTTTTTGCAAATAATACTATTGCGGCAATATACCCTCTACATATACTAAGGAGGTTTTTATGCGCAAAGTTGTCATAAACGGCATAGACACAAGAAGTTTGCCGAAGATTACGCAATCGGAGTGCGAAGAGTTGTTACGAAAGACGAAAGAAGGGGATAAAGAAGCGCAAGATAGGCTTGTAATTGCAAATTTGAGATTAGTGCTTTCAATGGTACAAAGATTTTCCGGCAGAGCCAACGGCGACGATTTATTTCAAGTAGGAGTCGTGGGACTGATGAAGGCAATAGACGGTTTTGACCCTAAATTCAACGTCAGATTTTCCACTTACGCCGTGCCGATGATATCCGGAGAAATGAGAAGATTTATAAAGGACGGTACAGGTATTAAAGTAAGTAGAAGCATGAGAGATACCGCTTACAAAGCGTTGAAAGCAAAAGAAGAATACGAATTAAAACATTCTACGTCGCCTACGATGTTGGAGATAGCGGAAGAAATCGACGTTCCGTTGAGAGACGTCGTATGCGCTTTGGATGCGGTGAGCGAAACAGTTTCTTTACAAGAGCGAGTATACAGCGACGGGGAAGACGGCTTGCTTCTTATGGAGCAGATAGGCGACAGCAAACAGAATGAAGAAAACTGGTCTACAAACCTTGCTTTGAGAGAAGCGATTGCGAAATTACCGGATAGGGAAAAAGAAGTGCTGAAATTGCGTTATTACGTCGGTAAGACTCAAATGGAAATATCCCGTAAGATAGGAATTTCACAGGCTCAGGTAAGCAGATTGGAAAAAAACGCGCTTGGTAAAATCAAAGAATGCCTATGAATTAACTGAATCTGTCATATTTTTCACGTTTCGTAAATAGAATTAAACGAGGTGAAAATATGGCAGATTTATCTTTTTGTATTCTTAGAGAAAAAGTGGTCGTCAACGTTTGCGACGGAAAAAAGTTGGGACACGTAATAGATATAAGTTTTAATTCTCACGGTCATATACTCGGAATAATCGTCCCGGGCGATAAGAAATTTATAAAGAGTTTTTCGGCAGGAGATAGTATTTTCATACCGTGGCGCTGTATTTGCAAAATAGGCGAAGATACTATTTTAGTTGAACTTAACGGTGAAATAACGCCTGCCGAGTGTTGAGAAAAATATTAAATTTGTAAAATTATTAGACAAAATCGCAGAATTGATTTATAATTATCATAGGAATTGACTTGTGGAGGTTGATTATGAAGTGCAATTTTTGCGGTTGCGTCGACAGTAAGGTTGTCGATAGCAGACAAAACGAAGAAGGAACTTCTATCAGAAGACGCAGAGAATGTATGAAGTGCGGAAAACGATTTACGACGTACGAAACAATAGAAACTGCGCCGGTAATGGTAATAAAGAAAAGCGGGGCAAGACAGCAATTTTCTTCAAGTAAACTCAAAGCGGGAATTTTGAGAGCGTGCGAAAAACGTCCGGTGCCTATGATGCAAATCGACAGACTGGTAGAAGATATAGAGCGTAAAATTCAAAACAATCTCAACGAAGAAGTTACTTCTGCTCAAATAGGCGAGTACGTTATGGAAGGGTTGAAAAAAATCGACGAAGTCGCTTACGTTAGATTTGCAGCAGTGTATAGAGAGTTTAAGGATATCGAAAGTTGGCTTAGCGAAATCAACACCATACTTAAAGACAAAAATTCAGATAAATAAGTTTATAGGATATATGGGAGAGAAACCTTCCGCTTTAAGCGGAAGGTTTTTCTTTGCTAAATTGCAATTAATAGCATTTTTCGACATTTGCCTTCATAGAATTTATTAGTAAATTTTGGGGGTATTTATGATTTTATCCGGATTAATAGGTTTATTCAGCCATATTTTCTTTTTCAGCGGCTATATTAGCAATAAAAATGCATTTCCCAAACCGCTTGACGCCGAGCGAGAAAAACAACTTTTGGAGCAGATGTACGCGGGAAGTAAAGAAGCGAAAGAAGAACTTGCAAAACATAATATGCGACTGGTTGTACACGTCGTAAAAAAATTTTCAAATTACCACGACAACGACGAGTTGATTAGCGTCGGCTCGATAGGATTGGTAAAAGCGCTCAACACATATTCTCCTGAAAAGGGGACGCAGTTTGCGACATACGCGGCGCGCTGTATTGAAAACGAGATTCTTATGACTTGGCGCGCAAATAAAAAGAACCTTAATAATAAATCGCTTTACGAGCCGGTAAGTTACGATAAAGAAGGCAATGAAGTATCGCTGATAGATCTTATAAGTCAGGACGAAGAGAGCGTAATAGGTATAGTAGAGAATAAATTCGCTTCTCAAAAACTCATGGAAATCATAAAAGCGCAACTTTCCGAAAGAGAGTACAAGATCATTTCGCTTAGATACGGACTTGACGGAAACGAGCCGCTCACTCAAAAAGAAGTAGCGAAAATATTTCGCATTTCACGTTCTTACGTATCGCGTATAGAAACGAAAGTATTGTTGAAACTCAGACAGTACATGATTAAGGAAAATATTACTTTATAATAAAAATTACAGGCTGGTTTTGTCATTTATATGGAAGTCATAGACAAAATCAGCCTTTTTGTCAATT
>JAIEEW010000293.1 GCA_029067255.1 Clostridia bacterium
ATATCGGACATGTGCGCCGATTTCAGTCGGTTGGATATTTAGAGAAAGAGAAATTGTCAAAATTTTGTCAAAAAAGTATGCGTATAAAGGAATTTTACAAAAATTGCTTGCAAATGCAAGGAATTGTTGATAGAATATTAAATGTGCGATACGCGCATAAATAAACTGATATTTATTTTTTTGGAGGATCAATATATTATGGCAAATGTAAAAGTTGCAATCAACGGTTTCGGTCGTATCGGCCGTCTTGCTTTCAGACAGATGTTCGACGCCGACGGTTATGACGTTGTGGCTATCAACGACTTGACAAGCCCTAAAATGCTTGCTCACCTTTTGAAGTACGATTCCGCTCAAGGACGTTACAAATACTGCGACAGCGTTGTTGCGGGTGAGGATTCCATCACCGTAAACGGCAAGACTATCAAAATTTACGCTAAGGCTAACGCTGCGGAACTTCCTTGGGGAGATCTCGACGTAGACGTAGTTTTGGAATGTACAGGTTTCTATACTTCTAAGGCTAAGGCTGAGGCTCACATTCAAGCAGGCGCAAAGAAAGTCGTTATTTCCGCTCCGGCAGGCAACGATCTTCCTACCGTTGTATTCAACGTAAACCATAAAGTTTTGAAGGCTAGCGACACCGTTATTTCGGCTGCTTCCTGCACGACCAACTGCTTGGCTCCTATGGCAAACGCTTTGAACAAACTCGCTGCTATCAAGTCCGGTATCATGACGACCGTTCACGCTTATACGGGCGATCAGATGGTTCTTGACGGACCGCAAAGAAAGGGCGATTTGAGAAGAAGCCGCGCTGCTGCGGTAAACATCGTTCCTAACAGCACCGGCGCTGCTAAGGCAATCGGTCTTGTTATTCCCGAACTCAACGGCAAACTTATCGGTTCCGCTCAAAGAGTTCCGACCCCGACCGGTTCGACCACCATTTTGGTTGCAGTTGTAGAAGGCAACGTTACTAAAGAACAGATCAACGCTGCAATGAAGGCTGCCGCTACCGAATCTTTTGGATATACGGAAGAAGAACTCGTTTCCAGCGACGTAATCGGTATGACTTACGGCTCGTTGTTCGATGCTACTCAGACTATGGTTATCCCGATGGACAACGGCTGCACTCAGGTTCAGGTAGTTTCCTGGTACGATAACGAGAATTCTTACACCAGCCAGATGGTAAGAACGATCAAGTACTTTGCAGAATTGAAGTAATATAATAATCGTAAATATGAAAGTCCTCTGTTCGATCAGGGGACTTTTTTTAATTCTGAAATCTTTTTTTGATATTCCACAATTTTGTAATCCTAAATTTTTTTGCAACTCGTTAACAAAGATGATGCAGTTATGTATGCTTGTCAATTATAGGTACGGCATAAAATATAAGTATTTGACATGGTGTATAGTTGAAATTAAAATAATAGTGAAGAAAACGGAGACGATTATGAATACCGAGCAATTCAAAGAAGAAATGGAAAAGCGAACTTATATAAAAGTTAATTCCGAAATGCATTTACATATGCATGAAATGGCGCAGCGAGCGAGAAGAATAACAGTAGAGATGAATGGCGAATACAAAACGGCAGACGAGATACGAAAGTTATTTTCCGAACTTATAGGACGGGACGTTGACGAAGGGTTTGCGCTGTTTCCGCCGTTCAATGCCGATTACGGTCAGAATATCAAAATCGGCAAAAACGTGTTTATCAATTCGGGTTGTTGTTTTCAAGATCAAGGCGGAATAGATATAGGGGATAACGTTTTGATAGGACAACAAGTAGTGATCGCGACTATAAATCATGATTTTGAGCCTGAAAAACGCGGAAATATGTTTCCTGCTTCCGTCAAAATAGGTAACAGCGTTTGGATAGGCGCTCACGCGACGATCTGTCCCGGGGTTCACATAGGCGATAATTCAATAGTGGGCGCGGGCGCGGTGGTAACCAAAGACGTACCTGCAAATACGGCAGTCGCGGGCGTTCCCGCAAAAATTATAAAGTGAATAGGAGAGAAGGAATAATGGCGATCACGGTAAATATTTACTACAGCGGTAAAAATGGCAATGCGGTAAAATTTGCAAAAGAAATGATTGATTTGGGAATCGTAAACAAAATACGAAACGCTAGCGGTAATCTTAGGTATGAGTATTTTTTGCCGATGGAAGATTCAGAAGTCGTACTTTTGATTGACAGTTGGCAGAATCAGCGCGCTCTTGATATTCATCATGGATCGCCTTTGATGACTCAGATAGTCGAATTGCGCGAAAAATACGATTTGCATATGAAAGTTGAAAGATACGTCGCGGATGAATCAGGCGTATCGGATTTGGATAAATCTTTCATAAGAGAATAAGAATAAGGAGATAGTTTTATGAAAGTAACGCTTTTTAACGGAAGTCCGAGAGCAAACGGCTGTACGTTTACCGCTCTTTCGGAAATAGCGAGAATACTCAACGGAGAAAACATTGATACCGAAATTCTGCAAATCGGCAATAGACCGGCGCAGGACTGTATCGGTTGCGGACGTTGCGTAGGTAAAGGAGAATGTGTGTTTTCCAACGATTGCGTCAATGAATGGATTGAAAAAGCCAAAACTTCGGACGGATTCGTTTTCGGAACGCCGGTTTATTACGCTCATCCGTCTGGACGGATATTATCTGTAATGGATAGACTGTTTTACGCGGCGAGCGAACATTTTGCGCAAAAGCCGGCGGCAGTCGTCGCGTCCGCTCGTAGGGGCGGAACTACGGCAACGCTAGATGCACTAGTTAAACACTTAACCGTAACTCAAATGCCCGTTATATCTTCTACATATTGGAATATGGTACACGGAAATACTCCTGAAGAAACCAAACAAGACTTGGAAGGTATGCAAACTATGAGAAATCTCGCAAGAAATATGGCGTGGATTCTCAAATGTATAGAAGCGGGCAAACAGTCGGGCATATACGCGCCGCAGGCTGAAATGTCCGAGCGGACGAATTTTATTAGATAATCTATAAGGAGCATAATTATGAACGAGAAATTGAATTTGACAAATGAATGGGACAAAGTTTTTCCTAAGAGCGAGAAGGTAGAACATAGCAAGGTTACTTTTCACAACCGTTACGGAATAACGCTTGCGGCGGATTTGTATATTCCTAAAAACGCAAGCGGAAAACTACCCGCTATCGCCGTATGCGGACCGTTTGGCGCGGTAAAAGAACAAGCGTCGGGACTTTACGCGCAGACAATGGCGGAGCGCGGGTTTTTGACGATAGCATTCGACCCGTCTTTTACGGGCGAAAGCGGCGGAAATCCGAGATACGTTGCGTCGCCCGATATCAACACCGAAGACTTTTGCGCGGCAATAGATTATCTCTGTTGCAGAGAAGACGTTGATTTGGAAAAGGTAGGCATTATAGGAATATGCGGTTGGGGCGGTATGGCTATAAACGCTGCCGCTATGGATACGAGAATCAAGGCGACTGTCGCTTCAACTATGTATGATATGACGAGAGTAAACGCAAAAGGTTATTTTGATTCGGCGGATAGCGAACAGGCGCGTTACGATTTGAAAAAAGCGTTAAACGGGCAAAGGACGGCAGATTATAAAAACGGGGTTTACGAGTTAGGCGGCGGCGTTGTCGATCCGCTTCCTAACGACGCGCCGTTTTTCGTTAAAGATTATTACGATTACTATAAGACCGATCGCGGTTATCATAAACGTTCCTTAAATTCCAACGGCGGTTGGAACAAGACGTCCGCTCTTTCTTTTATCAATATGCCTATACTTGCTTACAGCGACGAGATAAGAAGCGCGGTTTTAGTTATGCACGGCGAAAAGGCGCACTCATGCTATTTCAGCAAAGACGCGTATGCGAAATTGAAAGGCGATAATAAGGAATTGCTTATTATTCCTAACGCGGTTCATACTGATCTATATGACAATATGGAGATTATCCCGTTTGATAAACTCTCGGATTTTTTTATAAAGATTTTCAATAAATAATAAAAGAGCGAATGCGCTTGAATCCAGCGCAAACTCGCTTCGCCGACAGCAACTCGGAGAATCAACTATGAAAAGAATTTTAGGAGTA
>JAIEEW010000294.1 GCA_029067255.1 Clostridia bacterium
CACAAGAAAACAAGTAAAATGAAATATGGAATATATAGTGAACAACAAGCAATCTTGATATGATAAATTTCAATTTAGCGTAGAAAGACCAATAAGAAACACCCATCTTATTGGTCTTTTTTCATTTATGGTGGATTGACTACTTTTTGCAGGTTTAGGTGTCCTCCACAATTAAGCCTTTCGGACTTCGGTTGTAGCACAGTTCTCGCAAAAGTAAACTCCAAAAACCAGCACTTAAAATTTGAATATTGTCTTGAAAGTCTGATAGAAATATCTGGCTTTTTTCTTATGCCTAAAACGCACTGCTTTTTGAGTAACAAAACGGAAATACAGGCTCGTAGTTTACTTTCACTGCCTCCCCATATAAAAGCCGTATCACACCCGAACAGTGCTACAAGTCGTCCTTGCCGAAAGGCTAATTTAATTGTGGAGATATTAAAAATGCAAAAAGTAGTTTACTGGGTTTCTAAAGTAAACAAAGATGAGAAGTTGAAAGGTGTCGGCTATCTTATTGATGGCAACTTGCTTATCCCTACAACTTTGAGCAAAGGCAACGCCTACATTAGAGTATTTGAGGACGTTGCTAAGAAATGTAGAAAGGTCGATGACACCGACAACGAGTTCAAGGGGTACGTAACGATTGCCTACAAGAACGTGAACATCTACAACAAAGAAAAGAATCGTTACGACACTTTGGACTATGTTTTATCATTTGCGCTTCCAATTCTCTTACACTCGTCTTTTCCCATTAGGTACATTCCTTTGCGTTACTGTTTTCTTGTCCTCAGTCTCTTTTTTCTTCAGTTTATTTCCTTGAAAAAACATTAACCATATATCAAAGCCTACTGCTCCGACGCTTAATATCGTCAATATCGTAGCACCTGCCACCGCTAATCCTAAGTTAGTTTTATGCCCCACTGGTATACTGTTCCCCTTCCCATCTATATAAATATTTATTTTTTTACCTATATACGACTTTGCTGTGTTTTCGCCAATTATAGTGGATTCTGCGATTCCACTATATTCAATACCATTTGCATCTATATATCTATACCAAACTGTGAAGGCTGAGCGGCTACCAGTATGATTTGGTTCCCTTTGAACTGTAACGATCTCTGCTTCAACAATTACTCCTCCGTCTATGGCATTTTGTCTTCCTATCTCTTTTGGGCAGTTATTCCATAGTACTACTGCACCAATAATAAATATTAATGCCAAAATTATAAACGGAATATATACGCGCAAAAGATCCAGTCTTTTTTGAGTCTCAACTTTCAATTCACTTACCTCATCATTTTTTTAATTTCTTGCAAATGCTTTCTATATTTATTATAGGCGAGTTCTTCTCGACGTATAGTATCATATTTGCTTGCCCTATTTTTTAATAATTATGCAATCATTATAACATGACAATCCATTATTTTCAATGTATCAATAAATGATTCTTAGATTTAGTTTTTTAATGCCAAAATCAATAAGAAACTATATGACCCCCCGTCAAATGGAGTTCGTACTTTTTCTTTTATGTGAAAGTTTTAGCGCGTGCTTGCCCAAACAGTTTATACCTACGGGTTGGCAAACGCAAAAGCGTGATGAGCAAGGCAACTTTACAAAATAGCGAAAAAGGCGCTTTGAGAGAAATCATGGGGCGCCTTTGGTATTTACTTGAATAAATATTTTGACTTTGAGATAATCATTGTACGATAAACTATATTTTAATGGAGAGTATTATGAAGATTGGAGAAGTAAGTTTATTAACGAATGACGTAAAGCGAATGGCTGATTTCTATAAATTTTTGCTCGGCGTAGATAACGGAAGTGATGATCCTGTACATCAGTTTATTCTATCAGAAGAAACGGCTTTGACCGTCTATAATGATGGAACAGAAAAAAAACTTGAAAATCAAACGATGTGCCTTGCGTTCACTGTTGATAATATATACGCAGAGTATGAGCGTCTTTCTGCGGCAGGAGTGAAATTTATCGAAAAACCGACTGTTCGTCCGTGGGGCGCAATCAATATGAGTTTTTACGATCCTGACGGAAATGCTGTCTATATGCGACAGATTAAACAATAAATTCCATTTATCGATCGATTGCTGTTCTTTTATATTTCAATATAATTGTTAATATTATACTATTTAAAATTACTATACTCTAGTCTTGATTTATTTGCTATACACTTGATTATTCGTATAGCAAATTTTCAAAACATACTCATTTGCTCATAGATTTGTTTTTCTTCAAACGTATGCAAATATTCAAACAATTTGTCATTATCGCAAATGATCCCGTATTTTTTGCATTGAGCGGTAAAGTATTCGCTCAATTCTTCGTTATTCGGACTGTCGACGATATAACTGTTGCCGTAAATCCGTTTATATTTTTCCGCCATTTTAGGAAAATGCTTATCCAACTGTTTATAATAATATTCCCTGTTTCCGTCGCGCAGCGTCATACCCATTCCAAAACATATGATGCCATACACTTTCGCTTCCGCGCAATACTTCAAAATCCCGTCGATATTTTCTTTTGTATCGTTGATAAACGGGAGTATCGGCGAAAGCCAAACAACCGTAGGTATACCGTTGTCGCGTAAAATATTCAATACTTCCGCGCGGCGTTTTGTCGAGCAAACGTTAGGTTCTAATTTTCGGCAAAGATCTTCGTCGTAAGTCGTCAAAGTCATTTGGACAACGCATTTTGTCTTTTCGTTTATTCTTTTCAATATATCCAAATCTCTCAATATAAGGTCTGATTTTGTGATAGCGGTAAAACCAAACCCGTAACGCTCTATTATTTGCAAAGCCTTACGCACGTTGCCGAGTGTCTTTTCCAAAGGTAAATACGGATCCGTCATAGAACCCGTGCCTATCATGCATTTTTTGCGTTTTCTTTTCAGAGTGTTTTCCAACAGTTCGACCGCGTTTTCCTTGATTTCAATATCTTCAAAATCGTGTCGCATTTGATAGCAATCGCTTCTGGAATCGCAGTAAATGCAGCCATGCAAGCAACCGCGATAAATATTCATTCCGTTTTTTGGAGATAAAATAGACTTAACGCGAACGCTATGCACTTTTCGACGCTCCTTTTGCTAATTTATTTGAGTAGTTTTTTCGTGATATATTTCACCGTCTTCTCTGGCGTCTTCTTTTCATAATCTGAAAGTTTGTCAAAATCGCTGAACGTTCCGCCGTCGCTACCTGACCAACCTATAAGCCAAACGTTTTTGAGATCGTCGGAGAGATTGTCGCTGTCGGATTTGTATTTGAATATAAAATAATCTTCTTTCTTTACCGTTGATTTGCCCAAAAACTCTATCTCGTCTGGTTGTTGATCTAGTTCCGTAGGATAGCAAAGCCAACGAACGAGATCGCTTTTTGCAAGATATTCCGGAGTATCGTACTCTTTGGGGAAAAGGTTGCTTTTACCGTTTTTATACAAAACGCCTTTGACAAGCAAAGCGTACGAAAGATCGCTCGCAATTTCTTTTATGATTTGCGCAGAAACTTCGCGTTTGTTTTCAAGCAAAGTTTCCAAAACAAAATATCTGATTTGATTTTTATCTATCGTCATTGCTTTTTCAAGCAGATCTAGAATTCTATCGTTAATGAAATATTTGCACACGTCTGCGGAAAATTCGATTATGCTCACAGCGTCGTCGTTCAAATCCGCCCCGCTATTCAATAGTCTTTCCAACTCGCTCGCAGTATACTCCGCCATTGCCGCTTTCGCGTCGGAAGACATATTTTTTATCTTGCCATTATTTGCGTGTAATCCCTGAAAAAGCATTCCCCTTTGATAGTCGTCTTTCAGCGGTTTTACTATAGTCAAAACTTTATCGACGTCCGCTTTTTCTATTTTGGGGAGTTTGAACATTTCGTCTATGGCATTTTCCAAAACGCGTTCTTTGGATACGGTATCGATAAGTTTCTGCAAAATACCGATTTGCTCTTCGCTTAACGAATCAGGATTTCCCAACAAAGTGAAAACCATAAGCACAGAGTCTTCATAGGAGAACATCTTGTCTTTCTCACGATAATTTTTCGTATTTGGAATAACGTCTATAAGTCTTTGCATTTCTCCCAAAGCAAAATTTTGAATACTCTCCCGTTCTGAAGTAGGGATTTTGTTTATATTATTTTTCAATACGTTACCCAAATATTGAAGAAGACGCGCGTTCTCTTCAAAATCGTTACTGTTTTTTATATCATTGAAAATTTCATCGAATTGAGCCATTATACTTATTTCCTATTATATTGTATTTGATATATTATTCAAAACGTATTATTTGCCGTTGTATATATCGTTACCCAAAGCGTCAACTGCGACAACTACGGGAAAATCCTTTACCGTTATTCTACGAACCGCTTCGGTACCGAGATCTTCGAAATACAACACTTCAGCGTTTGTGATACTCTTGCTGTAAATTGCGCCCGCTCCGCCGATAGCCGCAAAATAAACGCAACCGTTGCGCTTAAACGCTTGGATGCAGTCTTCGCTGCGTTTGCCTTTACCTATTTGCGCGGAAAGACCGTTATCTAACATATACGGCGTGTATTTATCCATCCTGCAAGAAGTTGTCGGTCCGGCGCTTCCTATCGCTTCGCCCGCTCTTGCGGGCCACGGTCCCAGAAAATATATTGGTTCGCCCGCCTACTCAAC
>JAIEEW010000295.1 GCA_029067255.1 Clostridia bacterium
ACAATTTTCCCCGTCAGATTTCGATAGTATTATACAACTTATACGAAAAAAGTAAACTGTTTTTGACCCATTTTCAAAAAAAATTTTTGAAAATATTTTTATACAAACAAATACGCGGAGAAAAGTTATCCTTTCTCCGCGTATTTGGTAATTTATGGCTTAAATTATTGAATAAGCAATACAAATAATTATTCTTCTTTGCCGTCTTTCTTATCAGTCTGTTTTTTCAGATCTCTAAAAGAAAACGAACATCCTGCGCAACACGAGCAATCGCCCGAACAGCAACTCCCCTTGCCGTTTTTTCTAGCCTTTGCCTTGCGTAAAAAATGCAATCCGAATCCGCCGACAACCACTGCCGCGACTATTGCTCCGACAACGATTTCGACCGCGCTTACCGCCAACAATAAAATCATTTGCTTCTCCTTAGACTCCCGTCTTTTTTCAAATATATGAAATGCGATACGGTTATTATTCCTGCAATCAACGCCGCGAATATGAATACCGTCCACCAGTACGAACCTACCAAATAAATGATCATTGCAACTATATAAGAAGTAAGTATCCAGAAAAGTACCGCGAGCAAAGCGCGCTTTGTCGAACCGAGTTCTCCTACTGCAGCGCCAACCGCCGCCATACAAGGAACTGTGAGCAAGTTAAACGCCATAAACGCGAATATTCCCGCCGTAGATACTCCGCTTTCGGATACAAACTCCGCTACGCTTCCCGACAAAACTTCTATCGACGAAATGACTTCTTCCTTTGCTATAAGTCCTGTTACGGACGCGACGATAAACTTCCAGTTGCCAAAGCCGAGAGGTTTGAATAGCCATTCGAACCAACCGCCGACCGTGGCTAGTATACTCTGACTTTCGTCTACCATACGGAAAGCAAAGTTGAAATTGAGCAAATACCATATTACTACGGTAGACGCCGCTATGACTGTTCCCGCTCTGAATATGAAATGTTTGAGTTTCTGCCAAATATGTACGCTTACGCTCTTTAATTGCGGCGTATGATAAGTGGGCAATTCCATTATAAACGGAGTTACGCCTTTCTGTCCGCTTATCTTTTTTAGTATCAACGCCGCTATCATCGCCGTAGCAATGCCAGTCAAATAGACAGCGAATACCGTCAATTCTTCATTCCAGCCTACCGTCGACGCAAGCACCGCGGCAAATGCGTACCATATCGGACTTTTCGCTCCGCATGAGAAGAATGGAGCAAGCAAAACAGTCGACCTTCTTTCCCTGTCGTTTTCTATTGTACGCGTAGCCATAATTCCCGGAACGGCGCAACCGAAGCACATCAAAAGCGGCATAAACGATTTGCCCGATAATCCGATACGTCTAAACCATCTGTCCATTATGAACGCTATTCTCGCCATATATCCAGAGTCTTCGAGAATAGTAAGGAATAAGAACAGTACCATGATCTGCGGGACGAACGACAGCACGCCAAACACGCCCGCCAGTATTCCGTCGCATACTACGCCTTTCGCCCAGTCCGGAGCGTTGGCAAGTAAACGCGGTATCCATCCGCCTTCTTCCGTAACTTCCATAGTTACGTTGCCAAAATCGTCTGTAACTTCTTCTTCTACTCTTTCGCCGTTGACCAAATCGCCCAACGCTTCAACAAGACCTTGCAAGAATACGCCCGGCGATTTAATTGAATTCGCGCCGGAAATATTGCCGTCTTCGTCGACGTCGTATTCGGTATCCACAAAGAGTTCGGAAATCGGATCGACGTCCGCAAACGCTCCGTCGGGAATTACGGTCGATAAATACAGAAAGTTGCTACTGAACGTTATATGAAAAATAGCCAGCATTATTATCAGAAATATAGGTATTCCCCAAATCCTATGCGTGAGAACTTTGTCCGCCTTATCGCTTTTTGACAAAACGGGTTTTTCTTTTTCCCGTATTATTACCGAACCGAATTTATCGCTTATCGCCTGATATCTGCAATTAGCGACGCAAGATTCAAAATTCCCCCCGTACGCTTTCATCGCTTCAACGTTGGCTTTCCTTATCCCGTCAATTTCGTTTTCAAGCGCAGCGTATTTTTTAGATACTAATTTATCGCCTTCGAAAAGTTTTATGCTTTCGAAAAGTTTTTCGTTGCTGTCGCTCAGAAGCGCTAAGGTCTTTTCTATACTTTCTTTCAATATTCCGTCGGATATAAGCGAAACCGCTTCGCGTTTTTTACCGCGTTGTTCCTTTACGGTCTGCATAAGTTCTTTCAGACCTTTCTGTTTCAAAGCGGATATGCTCGCTACCGGTACGCCCAAGCCTTCCGAAAGCGCTTCAATATCCACGCTCTCCCCGTTGGCTTTAAGACAGTCTTCCATATTGAGCGCAACCACAATCGGCGCGCCTATCTCCAATAATTGCGTAGTCAAATACAGATTTCGCTCCAAATTCGTCGCGTCGACGATATTCAATATCAAATCGGCGTCGCCGGAAAGTATATAATCGCGCGATATTATCTCTTCGGGAGAATACGGCGAAAGAGAATAAATACCCGGAAGATCCACAATATCGATCTTGATATCCGATTTCCTGTCCCTATACGTACCTTCGAGTTTTTCTACCGTAACCCCCGTCCAGTTGCCGACGTGAGCGGTCGCTCCCGTAAGCGCGTTGAAAAGAGTCGTCTTTCCGCAGTTGGGATTTCCGACCAAAGCGATCTTGATTTTTTCTGACGCTATCTTGTTTTTCTTCATATCTCCACCACCGCGATTTTACTCGCCACATCCTTGTTCATTGCTACTCTGCAATCTCTCACCTTTACTATGACGTCTCCGAAATTAGATTGCAAAAGCGTTATTGTTCCGCCTTCCGTAACTCCGATATTTTGCAATCTGTTTCTTGTCTTTTCATCGGTGTTTATCTCTTTCACTTTCATCAGCCTGCCTGTCGGCGCTATCAAAAGTCGCATACAAATCTCCTTTGCCAAATGTTATCCTTAACTAACTAATTGCCCGAAAAAATATCGGACCATAAAGTTAACCTACGCTAACATTATAGTATTCGAAAATACATCTGTCAAGAACTATTGCGCAAAAAATATCAAATTTCTCAAAATTTTTTTAATTACTTCTTTTTTCTGCGTACGCGCTTGTTAACGCTTAATCCGATCGCTACGACGCCGACTGCCGACGCGCCCGCCGCGCAGACGCCTTTCAATACGTCGGAATACGTTTTATTTTCTTCAAAATACGTATCGTCATTGTCGTCTCCGTCGACAATATCGGGGATTTCGTCAGGTTTGTCGTTTTCGTCCGGATCGTTAGGCGGAGCGGGTTCTTCACTGTCGTCTATAGGCGGAATCTCTTCGTCTTGCGGCGGAGCGTCTTTGATATTAAGTTGAATTTCATAAAGACTTTCGTCGAGAATATACATAAGTTTGAGATCGTCGGGCATATAAAGTTTTATCCTATAAGTTCCCGCAACGTTTATACTTTCAGTCGGCAAATACGCTCCGTCGCTTATACTCAAATAAGAAGTATCCAACAAATGCGTTACGCTGCCGTCTATCGCGTCCGAAAGATTATTTTCAATTTCGCAACGCTTTCCGTGTCAAGATT
>JAIEEW010000296.1 GCA_029067255.1 Clostridia bacterium
GCTTTAATGGATATGATATTGCGTTTGATGACTCCGAATTAAAAGATGTCCTTTTTTTACCGTTAAATGAAACGATAGAGTTAATGCAGTCCAATGGGAAAGGGGGCATTGGGGGATTTAGTGTAAAACAAAAAAAGATAGTGACTATTAATCTTGATGATTTTGTTGCTCCATATAAAGATTATTTTATTACATTATTGAAATTTATAAAGATGCGAGGTGTCTAATGAAATATTACTCTTTTATTATGTTAAAGCCAGATGCTATTCGTAGAGGGTTAGTGTCTAATATTATTAATACCTTTATAGAGGCAGGCTATGCAATTGAATTATTTGACTATCAAATTGCATCTTCTGAGATAATCCATAAACATTATAGAGATAAAATAGAAATAGAAGGTGATTCCTTTAAAATAAAGTCAACTAATACTTTTAATGGGCAACCTGTTATTCCCATTATTATTTCTCATTATGACAAAGAAATTATAAAGAATGTACGCAAATTTATTGGAGCTACAGATCCATCGAAGGCTGATAAAAATACAATTCGTGGTCGTTGGGCAATGGATTCAATGGAAGTATCAGAAAAAGAAAATCGCTGTTGTGAAAATCTAATTCATGCAAGCGACTCAATAGATTCTTTTATTAGAGAAATAAATATATGGTTTAATATCGAGGTTTTGAAAAGATTTCAAAATGATATGTAAATTACATGCACTTATCTATAAAGACAGTTTTTAGATAATTTAGTCGAAAGAGAGATAAATTACCACAATTTGTTTTGCACTAAAATGTAGTAATAAAAACGCATCTATTTGTATGCTTAATTTTTCTCATTTGACCGTAATGTGTGTGCCTGTCAGATACAAGTCGGCGGCGGAGCTGACGATGGCGGCTGACACCGCCATCGTCACTCTCGCGCTGTCGCGCTCGGGCGCCGAGACAGGCACACACAACCGAATAGACGGCTAAAACCCAACCGTAGAGTAACCGCAAAGGCGGCGGCTAAAATACGGGGGCACGCGCAGGCTTATCGTGCACCCCGTATTTTTTTACGCCGCCGCGCTTTTCTTTGCGTGCTTTGCTTTAAGATACTTTTCTTGCCTGCGCTATCGTTTCGGGCGACGCTTCGCCTACGAGTACGCCCTCGTCCCATATTCTGAAATCATTTGCGACAAGCAATCGTATATCTCGTTCGTCCGTGCAGTCCATTTTTCCTATCACGTCGTTTCCGTCAATGTCGCTTTCTATGAAGCGGTATAATCCTTTTGAATAATACGGCTTTACGTCCTGCTTATTCAGATATTTCGTTATGTAACGTATTGCAGATTGATACATTTGCGGAATAATTTCGCTGAACTCGTTTCTGCCGAACCTTTCAAAAAAATACTTGCTTTGCAAATACGTTTTCATCTTGCCGGTTTTGGGATTGTAATCTTTTACCGTTTCCGATTCTCCGATTATTTTCTTGTTCGGATCGTAGATAAGCCCGTGAAAGTGTAATCGGTCGTTCTCGTTTCCCCGTTCCCATACGCCTTGAAACAAACAGCCGTGACGCTTGTGTAAATTAGACAGAGCGTTTTTCAAACTCTTTTCGAAACTTTCTTCGGTGTGTTTCTTTCCGTCGAACGTTACCGTGAAAAAGTATTCGTAGTTTTGGTTATACGCCTTATACTCGAACCGCTGCTTACGGGTATAAGCGTTACGCCATTTTCTGCGGAATTGATCGTCCACGAAATACGAAGCGTCTTCTTCGGTAGGAAATAGCGGTAACATATCTTTGAAAATAGACTGTTTTCTGACGTTGGGGTACTGTCTGTAATACTTATCGTAAAGTTCGTCGAGGATGTCTTTTAGGGTAGTAATCCGCACGTCTGTTTTATGCTGTTCTTTCGCCTTTGACGGACTGTTACCCGTTTGTTCGGCAACTTGTTTGCCGTCAATCGTTGCCGGCTCTATGCCGTCATTTACGGCGGTATTTTCAATTTGTTCGGCTTGCATATGACTGTCGTTTAACGACATATCTTGCGGCTTTTCCAAAGTATACTTGCCGTCTTTTACCGAAACGGTTATTTCTTTTGGCTTACGCACCGTGCGCCGAGTTGGGTTAGTCGTATGCGGCGTGGCAATATAATAATCGCCTTCTCGACGCACTTTACAATTCGGATACCATTGCGCTATACCGTCTTGGTCTATTTCACCTAACATATCGCCTTTGTATCTGTTAATCGTGTTTTTCACCTCCTTCGCCCGAAAGGGCATTTCGTTAGGAAACTCAACCGCCCGTAAGTTACCTTGAACCTCCTTATAGTTATTTTTGCAGCCATATAGCGTGCGGAGAAGTCCCTACGCACACTAATACATTTTTTCACCCCTTAAATACAAAAAAAGTGCGAAGAATTTTTTATCCTCGCACTTTTTCTATGCTTTCTATTCTGTTATCTCGTTGTAAAGTCGCCCAATATGAACACCTGATCGACGGTATCTTCGTCTATATCCAAGTCGCCTATTAAAATATTTTCGTCAAACCAAGTAAAGATGGTTAGTTCTTTGTTCGTGTCTGCGTCAATAATCGTTACCTGCGGATTGTCTTTCGCGCCGCCTATTTCTACGTTTAGCGTAATACCGCAGAATTTTACCGTTTCCGTTCTATCAAGCGGCTCTAATTTGAGTTTTACAGCCCTGTCTTGCGAATAAAGATAACTTCGCCTTATTAACTTTGTTGTATTGCCTTTCCAATAGCAGTAACGCAAAACTATGTATTTAATATCTTCGGGAACGACGAGCGGTAAACCGTTTGCTTCCAAATATTCCTTCCTCGCCATACGCTGTTCGAACTTCGCTTTGCACAGCGGATAGATATTGTGCCAATTCTGATCGTGCCCGAAGCCGTGCGTTTTCCACGCCCAATCCCGAAAGCCGACGTTTTGGGTTATATCGTATAGAGATTTAAGAGTTAAACCCGTGCCGTAGAACTCGCACGGCTGTTCTATGTACTTATACGCATTTCCTTTTTGTTTACCGTCTTTGCCGCGTTTGGGAGTTATCTCAATAAGTCCGTCCTTTTGCAACTGACGTAAAATAGTTTGTACCGTTCTGTCCGACACGCATAATCTTTCGGCAAGTGCGCGTATCTTAAACGTCCTGCCGTTACACTCTATTACGGTGTTTACGACTATCTCTCTACGTTCTTTGGGCGTGGGCTTGCGTATGAGGTATTCTCGGTCGTCCTCCATAGGAAAGTTTGGATTTTTAATGTAGATAAACCCGTAGCCTTTGCGTTTGTACTGCTTCCACGGGTATTCGTCTTCAACCCATTCTTCGCTGTCGTATTTTTGCGCAAACAGTTCGTTCATAGGTATATTTTACCGTTTTTCAAGAGAAAAAGCAAGTTTATATACTCCGTTTTCGGTTTCGCCTTTCGGCTGGGGTTGGTAAACGAAAAGCCGCTTTAAGTCAAGGGTAAATGCACTCCCGTTCGGTCGCCCTTGACTTAAAGGGAGCGTGACGCTCCACCCATATATTGTTTACGCTTTTAATATATATTTTTAGCAAGACATCATCGTCTTTCCGTTTTGGTTTTGCCGAAAGGCGAAATAACCCGAAAACGGAGGTAAAAACAAAATGGAAACCAAAGGCAAAACAAAAGGGAACGAAAGAAAGTTCTATCTTTCGGAGTTCTCCTACTTCGATGGTGAATACGACGTTACGTTTAATATCTTGGACGTAGACTTTGACCGTCAGACAATCACCGTAGTCATAAGCCGTTGCGGTAAGATAACGCAAGATACGTTCGATCTACTGCGCAACAGTAAAGGCAATCTGTATTTCGAGTACGGTAGATTTTACGAAAACAAAATCTCTATCAACGACTTCGAGGAGGTTTTGTAAAATGGGTAACAACTGTATTCTTAATTTCGACGTTCTCAAAGAAGAAATATCGCCGGATAACGTACTTACTATGTCGGAACTCATAGCGTTTATGGAAGTGCGTTACCAGATAAGTTTTATAGGAAGTCGCATGCAGAAAATGTATGCGGATTTATTTTCGGACATAAAGAATAAGCATAACAAGAACCACGTATTCAGCGATGGGTACGATTTGGTACAGGAAGGCGCGTTATTCCTTTGCGAGCATTACGGAAAACACTTGAACGATGTTTTGGGCTATAACAAGAAGGGAAAAGCAATAACCGTCCGGATCGCCTGTATGAAAAAGATGATGAAACTTATAAACCGCAAGACGTGCGATTATTACCGCAGTATAAGCGTTGAAGATTTAACGCCCAATAACGAGCCGTCTGTTGAATTGAAAGACGAAACGCCGCAAGACTATACGCTTGTGGATAAGATAATAGAAAGTCTTAATTTGACGGAAAATATGCGAGTTGCATTGGAATGTCGTATGTCCGGATTGAGTTATCCCGAGATAGGAAGAATACTTGAACGGGCGCAATCTACTGTCTTTGAATACTTTATAAAAATGCGGCAGAGATATACGGCGATATACGGGTAAACTTACAAGTATCCGTATTTTTATTTATCCCGAAAAAATATTTTTACGGAAATTTTATGTATTCAGGGGTGAAAATTTGTATTAGTTGTTGCAGCCATAGGTGAAGTTACCTTAACAAACCAAAATGCAAGAAGCAATACAAAACACTGAACTTGAATACGAGTTCGACACAACGGAGCATTACACTTTTGCCCCGTCTATTTCTATGCGAAAAATCGTGGACGGTAAATCTTACTACGTCCGCAGATTTTTCAAAGGCGGTAAGGATTTCGAGAAAACCATGCAAAGCCTTGCCGTAAAACAAATTTACAACAAGAGGTGATCTTATGAAAAAGTATATCGCGGGATTGTATTTCAGACTTTCCCAAGAGGACGAGCGAGCGGGCGAATCGCTCTCTATTGACAATTAAAGGCATATCTTTCGCAAGTACGCCGAAGAAAACGGTTTCGAGATTTACGGCGAATACATAGACGACGGCGTTTCGGGTACGACCTTCGACCGTCCCGAAGTGCAAAGACTTTTGGACGACGCAAAGACGGGTTTAATCAATACCATAATCGTCAAGGATTTGAGCCGCTTCGGTAGAAACTATATCGAGGTTGGGCAGTATTTGGATTACGTATTTCCGGCGTTCGGTATTAGGTTCACTGCCATACAGGATAACGTAGATACGGCAAACCGTGAGAGCAACGCTATGGAGATGATGCCTATCATGAACGTTTTTAACGAGTGGCACGCCGCTAATACGAGTAAGAAGATACGATCGGTATGGAAATCCAAGGCGCAGGACGGCGTATTTCACGGGAAGAAAGCGTCTTACGGATATATTAAGGGGAAGGACGAAAAAGGTACGCTTATTATAGACGAGGAAGTTGCGCCAAACGTTGTGCGGATTTTTGAAATGTACGCTTTGGGCATAAGTCCGAGAAGAATATCCGAGATACTCAACGAAGAAGGAGTTCCTTGTCCCGGGCAATATGCTTTCGAGAAACTCGGGCATAAAGGAAAGCCGGGCGATCGTAGGCTATGGGGGCAGATAACTATTCAACAAATGCTGAAAAATATGATTTACATAGGACATATGCCGCAAATGCGTTCCACCTCCGTATCTTACAAAAACCATAGAAGATACAACAAAGATAAAAGCGAATGGGTAATTGTTTACAATACGCACGAACCAATAATTTCGCAGGAGTTGTGGGACAAAGTACGGGAACGTGAAAAATCCGTAGCGCAAGGCAGAAAAACGAAAACGGGCTATACGCACCCTTTATCCGGTTTTCTTTACTGCGCCGATTGCGGGTGTAAATTGAAGTTAAACAGCGTAGGACATCAAAAATATGCGTTTAATTGCGGCGACCATATGCGTTTCGGTAAGACGATATGTTTTTCTCACCATATACCCGCAAAGACGCTCGAAAAAATAATTCTCGACGACATACGGACAATGGCACAACGGATTGTATTAGATGAGGACGCTATACGAAAAGAGTTTATACGGCACAATGCCGAACTCGAAGACAAAGCGGTTAAGTCCGCAAAGAAGGAATTGCAAACGAAAAAACGGCGAATAGACGAACTATCCCGTTT
>JAIEEW010000297.1 GCA_029067255.1 Clostridia bacterium
GGTTGGGGCGTAGACGTTTCTAAAATCGTAAGAGGCGGAAATAGAATGGGAATTTATTTCTGCGAGAAAGGCTGTTAGAAAAGGGGAAGACACGTAATATATGACAGAGCGGGAAGCGCGATAGCGGAGATAGGCGAAAAGGATTTTGATATTCCGTCTATGCTCGACGGCGCGGAATGGCTGCACTGGACGGGAATAACGCCCGCTATATCAGACGCTATGGCGAACGTTATGGAGAAGATTTTGATAGAAGCGAAGCGCAGAAATATTACCGTTTCTTGCGATCTCAATTACCGTAAAAAACTTTGGTCGAGAGAAAAGGCCAACGCTGTCATGAGCAAACTTGTAAAATACGTCGACGTACTGATTTCAAACGAAGAAGACAGTAAAGACGTATTTTCCATTGAAGCGGAAAATACGGATATAAATTCGGGTGTTATCTCATCGAAAGGATACGAAAGCATAGGCAAAAGACTTATGGAAAAATTTCCTAATATAAAGTACGTAGCATTCACTTTGAGAGAATCCATTTCCGCGTCTTGCAACAACTGGTCGGCGATCCTTATGGACGGCAAAAAAGTCTATGGTTCCAAAAAGTACACGATAGATATAGTCGACAGAGTAGGCGGCGGCGATAGTTTTGGCGCGGGACTTATTTACGGACTGAAAAACGCGATCGGCGAGCAGAATACTATAGAATTCGCGGTTGCGGCGTCGTGTCTTAAACATACCGTCGAAGGCGATTTCAATATCGTTAGCGTCGACGAAGTAAATAAACTAGCCGGGGGAGACGGAAGTGGCAGAGTTCAAAGATAAAGTCGTTAATTTGCTCAAAACGAAGTATGCGGAAAGACTTTACAAAGAAGTAAAGGATTTGCCCATCGTAGATTATCACTGTCATCTTTCTCCAAAAGAGATATACGAAGACAAACCTTTCTCAAATATCGGAGAAATGTGGCTTGGCGGAGATCACTATAAGTGGCGTCT
The DNA here is from genome assembly GCA_029067255.1 of Clostridia bacterium. Classification (GTDB taxonomy): domain Bacteria; phylum Bacillota; class Clostridia; order Christensenellales; family UBA3700; genus RACS-045. The sequence goes on from JAIEEW010000297.1 coordinate 988, forward strand.
GATGAGAGCGAGCAAAATCGACGAAAAGTATATTACCGGCGACGCTGAGTGGAAGGAAAAATTCATGAATTTCGCGAGCGCTGTGGAAGGCGCGTTTGGCAATCCTATAAAGGATTGGGTGGCGTTGGAACTTCAATTTTTCTTTGGAATAACTTTACCGCTCAACAGCGCGACGGCGGAAGAGATTTGGAATACGGCGAATAAAGTTATCGCGGATAAAAAACTCTCGCCCAGAAAACTTATCGAAAAAGCCAACGTGGAATATATCGCCACAACTGACGATCCTTGCGATGATCTAAAATATCACGAACTTATAGCGGAGCAAGGCTTGCTTAAAGCCAAAGTCGTACCGTCTTTTAGAGTGGACAATATCGTACTGGCGAGAGATAAAGGGTACGCTGATTATATCAAAAGACTTTCCGCCGCAAGCGGCGTAGATATAAGAAATCTAGATACTTTGCAAAAAGCGATTACGTCAAGAATGGACTTTTTCGTAAGCAAAGGCTGTAAGTTTTCGGACGTGGGAGTTCAAGGATTTCCCAAAAGAGTGGCGGATTTCAAAGAAGCGGATAAGACGTTCGTAAAACTTCTGTCGGGTAAAGAAACCGACGATAGCGAATTCGACGGATTTTGGGGATACCTTTATGTATTCCTAGGCAAAGAATACGCTAAAAGAGATATGGTAATGCAACTGCATTTGGCGGTTACGAGAAACTCTAATTCCGCTATGCTTGAAAAGTGCGGAAGGGATTCGGGATTCGACTGCGTGGGCGACGCTTTCGACGTGTCTTACGTCAAAAACGTAATTGACGAAATGAACTCTCGCTCAGGTCTTCCGAAAACAATCGTATATACGCTGAATCCTACTATGTATTATCCGCTTGTAACAATGTGCGGAGCGTTCAAAGACGTAGTTATAGGAATAAGTTGGTGGTTTTGCGATCACAAAAGGGGAATGTACGAAACTCTTAACACGCTTGCCGAACTAAGTCATATAGGCTCTCTTGTCGGTATGCTTACGGACAGCAGGAGTTTTCTTTCGTACACAAGACACGATTATTACAGACAGATAGTGTGCGATTTTTTGGGCGGACTAGCGACGGAAGACGACGTGGATTACGCGGTCAAGGTCGCAAAAGCGTTATGCTACGGCAACGCTAAAAGCCTTGTGGAGGGACTATGAGTTTTAAGATGACGTTCCGTTGGTACGGAGATGAAGACAAAGTTACTCTCGAACAAATAAGACAGATTCCGTGCGTAACGGGAATAGTGTCGGCTATTTACGATACTCCCGTTGGCGAAGTGTGGAGCAACGAGTCCATACTCGCAATGAAAAAGAAGATAGAAGACGCGGGACTGACTTTTGAAGTCGTTGAAGGCGTACCCGTCCACGAAGATATAAAACTTGGCAACGAGAATGCGGGGCGACTTATCGAAAATTATAAAGAGAATATTCGCAGACTGGGAAAAGCGGGCGTTAAATGTATTTGCTATAACTTTATGCCGGTGTTCGACTGGCTGAGAAGCAATCTTGCAAAACCGCTTGCCGACGGCTCCAACGCGTTGGCTTACGATCATGCAACGGTACTTTCGCTCAATCCGCTGACAAGCGAGTTGTCTTTGCCTGGTTGGGACGCGAGTTATACGAAAGAAGGTTTGAAAGATTTGCTGAGCAAATACGAAAGTATAGACGAAGAAAAACTATGGGAAAATATGACGGTTTTTCTTAAAGAGATAATTCCCGTCGCAGAAGAGAGCGGAGTTAAGATGGCGATCCATCCCGACGATCCGCCTTGGGGAATTTTCGGACTGCCGAGAGTAATAACTTGCGAGAAAAATCTCAAAAGATTTCTTTCGATAGTAGACAGTCCTTACAACGGAATTACTTTCTGTACAGGTTCGTTGGGGGTATCGACGTCCAACGATTTGGTAAAGATGATACATGCTTGCAATGGTAGAATTCCGTTTGTTCATTTGAGAAACGTCAAGATAACGGGAGACCATTGCTTTGAAGAAAGCGGACATCTTTCGTCGCAGGGCAGTCTAGATATGTATGAAATAATCAAGGCTTTGAAAGAAGACGGTTTCGACGGTTACGTCCGTCCTGATCACGGCAGAATGATTTGGGGCGAAACAGGCAGAGGCGGCTACGGTCTTTATGACAGAGCGTTGGGCGCTATGTATCTGCAAGGCGTGATAGAAGCGGTGGATAAAGCCGATAAAAAATAAAGATTATTTAACAAACAATATACGAATAAAATACAAAGGGGAGAGTATGAAAGACAAGGTTGTTGTAATTACCGGAGCGGGCGGAGTGCTTTGTTCCACGATAGCGAAAGCGTACGCGAAGCAAGGCGCGAAAGTGGCGCTGCTCGGCAGAACGCTCAAAAGTCTGCAAGAAGTCGCCGACGGTATCGCAAAAGACGGCGGAATAGCCAAAGCGTACGCGGTAAACTGTCTTGAAAAAGAAAATTTGGAAGAGATAAGAAAGAGAATCGGCAAAGATCTCGGCGCTTGCGATATTCTGGTAAACGGAGCGGGCGGAAATCATCCGAAAGGAACTACGACAAGCGAATATTTCAATATGGCGGACGTGGACGACGAAAGTAAAATATCATTTTTCGATCTCGATGAGAACGACGTCGATTACGTCTTCAAACTCAACTATCTCACGACGTTTCTTACTACGCAGGTTTTTGCCAAAGATATGCTAGGTAAGGGCGGAATAATAGTCAATATTACGAGTATGAACGCGTTCAGACCTTTGACAAAAATTCCCGCGTATTCGGGAGCGAAAGCAAGCGTATCCAACTTCACTCAATGGCTTGCGGTTCATTTTGCCGGCGAAGGTATAAGAGTCAACGCGATCGCGCCGGGATTTTTCGTAACAAATCAAAACAGGGGTATGCTTTTTGATAAGGACGGCAATCCGACGGCGAGAACGCAAAAGATACTCGCAGGTACGCCTATGAGAAGATTCGGCGAAGCGGAAGAATTGATAGGTACGGTTATGTGGCTGTCAGACAACGATAAATCGGGATTCGTTACCGGAGTGGTGATTCCCGTAGACGGCGGTTTCTCGGCGTATTCGGGAGTTTGATAAAAAAGTAAGGCAAAGGGGAAAAATTATGTTGAAGATTGCGGTAATAGGACTGGGCAGTAGAGGTAAAAATTACGGTACGCATTTCGCAAAGCGAGACGACGTACAGATAGTTGCGGTATGCGACAAGTACAAAGAAAAGATTGATAAGGTAAAAGATCTTTGGAAAGTTCCGGACAATATGTGTTTTACCGATGAGAAAGACTTTTTTGCGTTGGGAAAAGTCGCAGACTGCATGCTCATAGCAACGCAGGACAGAGATCATTACGCTCACGCGATGAAAGCGTTGGAACTGGGATACGACGTATTGGTCGAAAAACCGCTTTCTCCGAATATCGAAGAGTGTCTTGAAATAGAAGAATACGCAAGAAAACAGGGCAGAAAAGTTTTGGTATGCCACGTTCTCAGATACGCTAATTATTATCGAAAAATCAAGGAACTTATAGACGACGGAGTTTTGGGAGAAATACAACTTATAAAGCACGACGAAAATATATCGTACTGGCATTTTTGTCATTCGTACGTCAGGGGAAACTGGCGTAGCGAAAGCGAAACTTCTCCAATGCTTCTTGC
>JAIEEW010000298.1 GCA_029067255.1 Clostridia bacterium
ACGTACAGAAAGTACGCCTGCGTTCGTTTTCATCGTCTGAAAAACATTCTTGCTCGTGAAAATCTTGCGGCGCTCTCTTTTCGCCAAACGAGAAGTACATTAGTTATGAATGTAACGTTTATTTTGTCATTTCGCTTGAGCGCAGTGAAGTGGAGAAATCTCTACAGTATAAAAAAAGTAATTGCTAATAATACGGTTGGACTTCGCCCTAAAGCCGACCAAACGCAAAATCTCGGCGTTGCTCGATTTTGGTCGGACTATAAACGGATAGAGACCTCTCGACTGCGCTCGAGGTGACGGAAATTACACCCCTTCCGTCGCATACTGCGACACCTTCCCCTCAGGTGAGGGCGTGCGTCACAACCTGTAAATACGCAATAACTTTTTAGATGGTCATCTCGACCAAAGTGGAGAGATCTCAACAGTATAAAAAAGTAATTGCTAAGAATACGGTTGGACTTCGCCCTAATACCGACCAAGCGCAAAATCTCGGCGTTGCTCGATTTTGGTCGGACTATAAACGGATAGAGACCTCTCGACTGCGCTCGAGGTGACATAAGGATTGTCAAGGTGACAGCCAGATAAAAGAAATTTTTAAAATATTTAAAAAACTCTTGACAAAAGTATTTTTTTCATTTATTATTGTAAAGCATTGACAAAATGTTATTTAATATCGCGGGTTGGAGCAGTGGTAGCTCGTCGGGCTCATAACCCGAAGGTCGTTGGTTCGAATCCTTCACCCGCAACCATTATCCGCCGGTGTAGCTTAGTTGGTTAGAGCGGTCGGTTCATACCCGACAGGTCATTGGTTCGACTCCGATCACCGGTACCAAATTACCGAATCTCGAAAAGAGATTCGGTAATTTTTTTGGTTAGTTGATTTGCCGCGAATTTAGCACAAATTCAGTTGAGTACGTTATACAAAGACTATGGAAAAAGCAAGGTTGACACCGCTTTATTAGCCATATATAATATTATTGATTCAATATTAGAGGTGTTTTATGAAAAATCAATGGGTCATAGCAATAGTTGCAGCGGTGATAATAACGCTTTCCGTATGCTTTACGTTTGTCGCTTGCAATAAAAACAAATTGAATATAGCGGAATATGACGCAACGTCAACGCAGTTTGATTATGCGCTTGATTCCAGTATTCCGTTTGTAAATATTGAAAATGCGCCAAAAGATAACGCTAGCAGAGGTTTTAGGGGCGAAACGTATATTACGCTAGGCGCTAATGAAGCGTATCCCGGCAGCGGAGAGAATTATATGGAAAAACTCGAAAACGAGTTGGAAATTCTCAGCGAAGACGACGTTCGTTTGATGCAAGTCTACGTTTATTTGATCGAGTTTTACAATACGGATATACCGCAAAGCGCGTTTGATCAACTTAAAGAATACTTTGAGATTTTTCAAAGTAAAGGAATAAAAATGTTGTTGCGATTTGCTTATGAAACAAGCGAAGGACAGAAAAACGGACCTAAGACAAGCGATATTGTAAGACATTGCGCTCAAATAAAGGGATTTATAAACGAAAATATTACTCTTTTCAACAATACGGTATACGCTGTTCAGATGGGACTAATCGGTCTGTGGGGTGAAGGACACGGAAGCGTACATAAACATAACGTTGCGAAGGTTGCTCGGGCGTTTGCAGACGCTATACCGCAGAATATACCTTTGATGGTTCGTACTCCGCAGATGATTTCCGCGTTGGACAAAGAAATAGAAGCAAGATTCGGCATGCATGAAGATTACGTAATAGGATATAATGATCCATGGGTAGCGATTGCAACGAATGATAAATATTATCAGGATGTGATCAATAAATGCAAGTATGCGGTAACAGACGGAGAAATGCCGTGGGGAAGAGCGAATTTGCCTATAAATACGCTCGGCGCAATAAAAACTTGCGTAGATTTTGCAATGTCGAGTTTTTCTTTGGCGCATAATTATATAGAAGAAGGGGGCGAATACGCGTTGAAAAAATGGCAGTCGGAATATTTGACGGAAGAAACGCTTAAAGACAATAATTTCCCCTATAATCCAAACTTGCTTACAGACGGAAAGATAAGCGCTTTTGATTATCTTAAATATCATCTCGGTTATCAGTTGGTAGCGTCAAATTTGAAAATAGAGAACGGCAAGATGTCGTTTGTGATAACAAATTACGGCTTTGCATGTCCTTACGGATATGATATGAGAGTCTACGTGAACGGAAAGAGCGCAACGCTTTATGAGCAGTTTGATTATACCGATTTATTGCAGTTTTCTCAAAAAGTTTATACAATTGATTATTTGGGCGGCGATATTGAAATTGAATTCGTCAACATGCGCGACGAAAACGATAAAATCAGACTGTTCAACGATATTCCTTTTGTCAACGGAAGAAACGTAATATTCAGTCAATCCTGCGCGCAGTAGGGAAGTTGAGTTCGCTTCGGTACAATACATATTAAAACTTATATAAAAATATCAAATATAAAAACAGGGACGCATTTCTGCATCCCTGAATTTTTTTGTCAAATGAATGATTTCTCAAACATTATTTGCCGGCATTGCCGTACTTGATGTCGGAAAATTTGATATTGATACCAACGCCGAGTTCTTCAGGCAAACCGATGGATTCCCAAACTTTTCCGTCAATCATTTGTCCTTCATTTTCAGGATCCGGTACTTTACCGTCAACTTCCGTCTTGATGTTGTCAAGACCTTTAACGGTTGCGTCTACCGTGATACCGGCGTTATCCAAACCGAGAGTTGCAGACAAGAATACGTTGTTTTCTTTTGCATCTTTACTGAGTTTGAATCCCATGCCATTAAGAGTAATGCTCAACTTGCCTTTTTCTGCAACGATAGAGAGATTGTCAAGAAGGTCTCTTACTGCTGTAGGAATAGCAGGAGTGTCTTCTACAGTCGGGTTCTTTTCTTCATCAGGAAGAGCATCCCACTCTTCTTTCGTGATAAGTTGACCTTTGTAGTTTTTGTAATTTCTATTGCTTCTGTATTCGCCGTTATCACTTCTGTCGACCATACCGTCGCCGTTATTGTCTTGATAGCCGTGCTCAATGTCTACAACCCACTTGCCATCTTTTTCAACGTAACCGGTAAGACCTACTTTGGAAACGGGTTTGCCAGTCCAGTTGTCATATTCAGACGTCGTAGCGAATCTTCCGTCTTCTTGTTTATCGGGATTGCCATCGCCATCTTTGTCTACATAACCGTGTTCGGTGTCAACTCTATATCCGCCTTTGTAACCTTGAGCGGGATCTTTAAATACATAACCGTCATCAAGATTCGTAGGAATCGAGAACAAATTGAGTCCAGAAAGAGCGGTCCATACGGATTTGAGTTCCATGCCTTTAAGTCTTCCGACCAAAGATCCGAGACCGGTCGAAGAATCAAGACCGAGCGCGCTGAGATTGATATTACCTACGACAACGTTTTGTCTTTGGTTCTTAGTAAGTTCTACTTGCAAGAATTCATCGCCAGACTTTGTCGTGATTTTGATATTAAGATAATTCAATGCGTCGTTTACCGCGTCAATAGCCACGTCGATTGCGTGCGGCAAGCAGTGAATATTTGTGAAGTCCAAATCAACGAGTTTGGAAGGATCAACGTGGATTGCAAATTCAAGATTGTAAGTATCTGCAGGCATGTTGATATTCAACAAGTCAAACAGGCTGATGTTGGTAACATCGTTTTTGAGTTCGAAAGTGCCGGTTGCGGAAAGGTTGATCGCTCCGATATAATTGGAATAACCATCATAACTAGCAGGCGCGCCAACTTTTACGTCGTCGCCGAATTTAAGGTCGATATTTGCCGTTGCGGAGAAATCTTTCGCTATATCAATATTGAGCAAATCGCCGCGGCTTTCATTCTTTTTGATAACAACTTTTTTAGCGGGGCAAGTAAGATCTGCGGTGATTCCGGTGATCTGAGCGTTTTCCGCTTTCTTGCTGCTTACGTTGATATTGATGCCGAGTACGATATTGGGAAGAATTTCGCCTAAGTTTTTAAGATCAATTTCAAGTCCGGTTGCTTTAACAATTTCGTCAACTGCGCCGCCGAGACT
>JAIEEW010000299.1 GCA_029067255.1 Clostridia bacterium
ATTTCGACTACGCTGTCGCTCCGCTCAATATGACAGGTAAAAAATCGTTGCTTTACACTATTAATCTATTCCGCCACAGTTCGGCGGATAAGGGAAAAAGTCAAAAAAGAAAATGGTAGATTTTTTGTCAAAGTAATACAAGAAAAAGTCCCCCGTACCTTTTGTTGGGTAGAGAAAGCAAATTCATTTAATTACAATACGTCTTTTACGTCAATACGCCGCAAGAAAACTTTCGCTGACGTACCGCTAGGTACGATGCGGTTTTCTTACGACGCCTTGCCATAAAATCCATTATTCTACTTATTATGAATTTACTTTCTCTGCCCAACTAACGTTGGAATCTTTATTATATAGATTTGTCAAAAGTATTACTATCCCCTAGTTCGGCGGGAAGGGGAATTTGCAATTAGTAAAATAGCGAATCTTTTGTTAAGACAATACAAAAAGCGACTCCCCGTACTGGATGTACGTTGGAGTTCGCTTTTTGTGTTGGATTAGCGGAAAAGGCGCATTTTAATTTTGCAAATTCCCCTTCCCGCCGAACACTACATCAACAACTCGCCTTCGTCGCTGTCGATAACTTGCATAACTTTGATTTGCTTACCCGACTCGGCGTCGACGAAAATATAGAAGTTGTATTCGTCCATATTGCCAAAGACTTCATAGGTCAATACTTCTTTGCCGCCTGGCATAGGGATAAGAGCAAGTCTTACGGACGTAACGCTAAGTCCGCCGAAATCCATATTTCTTACTTCTCCTTCCGTAACAGTCGGCGAAGGAATATCTCTCTCTGTATGATTGTGGATATAATTCAATCCTTCAAATCCGACTATTTTTCCATCGTCGAGCGATACTTTTACTTTGATCATATCCGGATAATAAACTATATCGTCTTTGACGTAACACATATTGACGTATAGAAGTCCGTCTGTTACGCAAGCGTAAACGCCTTTCATATCCGTATAGCCTTGATTCGCCATATACTGCTCGGCAAGTGTAACTCCTTCTTCTACGCTCAACATAGGCTCTTGCGAATCAAAAGAAGTATCCCACATTACTATCGCACCGCCTTGCTTGGCTATCTGCACGCTGGCAACGTTGCCGTCGGCAAGGTTGACTTGATACATAAACGATACGAATCCGTTGTCGTTTTCGGTAATAAACTCCACGCTGCTGACATCATAACCGCTCAAAATACGTTTGATATAATCGTCCTGACCGTCTTGCGATATATCTTCGCCGCTAAGTCCTTTTACTTCCCTATCCGTAAGCGAATCGCTGAACGCGCCGTCGTAAATTAGCGACGGATACTCTATACTGCCGTCAACTAGACTTGTCGCGATATCTACAAACCCAACGTTGAGTTTTCCTATTCCTTCAACAATCTTATTGCCAGCGACAAGACTTTCTTTTACGCCGCCGAGCGCCTTGCCCAATTTGTAAGTCGATTGATACAAGCCGTCAAGATTACTTCTTTCTTCGTCGGTGATCTTTCCGCCGGTAGCGACTTTTTGCGCTAAATATCTGCAATAGTCTCCTACCTGATTACAGTATTTGATCGCTGCGCCCATATCGTAGCCGCTGTAAGAAAGCGTTGTCAAATTAGCCACCGCAGTCTGCGAATTCATAGCGACGTCGACAAGCATTTCGTTTATAAGATTTTCCGATCTTGTTACTCTTAATTTAGACAGTCCGTTTTCCATATTCAAAAGACTGTCCGTAAGCGTATAGTAAGCGTTTTCATAACTATACTCGCTGTTTGCCATCCATTTTTGTTCCTGAGATTTGGAAATGCCCAAAAATACCGAAAGTACGATTATCGCGCTCAACAACAGTATTGCCATGATAATCAAAAACGCTTTCCAGCCTTTTGTCATTACTAATCTACCCGATGCGTCTCTCAACATTATCTCACCTCTCGCTATACGGCAAATTTATGTTTGCCTATCGTCAATTTTACCTGTCTCGACCATATCCACGAACTCGTCGCCGTTGCCGGATTGAAGTAATAAATACAGCCGTTGGTGGGATCCCATCCGTTCATAGCGTCTCTTGCCGCGGAATAAGCGCTGCTGTTGGGTTCCAAATTTATCTGACCGTCGGCAACCGCCGTAAACGCGTACGGCTGATAAATAACTCCTGAAATTGAATTCGGGAAAGAACTGCTCTTTACTCTGTTAAGAACAACCGCGCCGACCGCGACTTGTCCCAGATAAGGTTCCCCTCTCGACTCCGCGTAAATACACTTCGCCAACAAATAAACGTCTGACGAATTATACGAACTGTTGCTGCTACTTCCCGACGAAAGCGTCATTCCGAGCGCCGCAGCGGTTTTTGCTCCGACAATCCCGTCGACAACAAGTCCGTTGTTGCGTTGAAACTGCTTGACCGCGTTGACAGTTTTGGTACCGAAAATACCGTCTACCGTTCCGCAATTATATCCCCATCTATTGAGTTTGGTCTGCAAAGTCCGCACCTGCGAACCGCTCGAACCTCTCTTCAATACCGCAACTTCTTCAGCAGGGGGCGCGGAATAAAAAGACAAAATACCTACGACAACCGTAACCAACAACAATACGGCGACTACGCTTGTCTTAATAATAACTTTCTTGTCCATAAAAACTCCTTTTTGCATACTTGCTTTGATTATTGCCTTGCAAAAAGGTTTTATACAAAACTGTGTTTAACGATTTGTTTCTTTGAGCAATTGCGTAATTTGCGCCAACTTTTCTTGTATATCCACTAGTAAATTTTCAATATGTTTTCTTTCCGCTGCAACGCTCGACTTCCCTGCTTCCCACTTGTCGCAACCTATATTTTCTTTTATATGATAAGACGATTTATTATAAATCACACTATAATTTATACAATACCCTATACTTTCACAATGATAGCGTTCTTCTCCGTTGTAAGTCCTAAAATATTTACAATTAGTACATCTTTTCATTTCACACATAATAAATCTATCCTTAGTATATATCATACACCACATTATGTTATATGTCAAACAAGTAATATCACATAATGGGGTAAAATTAAATTAT
>JAIEEW010000003.1 GCA_029067255.1 Clostridia bacterium
AGAAATGCGGGAAGCGAAGGAACGAAAGTAAAGGTCAAAGAAAGCGAGTTGATAGTAGGAGACGCTCAAGCGTTGGCGACAGCAAAAGAGATGATAGATCTAAGGGAAGATCAGATAGAAAGGTACAACGAGTATTTGAAGGAGCAACGCTCCATGAAGCGTAAATAATAGTACGGATAAATAATAGGACTAGATTTCTCCACCGCGGTCGAAATGACGGGAGAGAAGACTGACTTTCGCTATTCTACTGTCATATTGAGCGGAGCGACAGCGGAGTCGAAATATCTAATCTAATAACAATCAGTATATTAAGTCCGACCGAAATCGAAGAGTAGCGTAGATTTCGCGTTTGGTCGGTGGAATTTAGATTCTTCGACTACGCTCGCAATAGCGGGAGAGTGAGAGCAAAGTACACAGGACGTACTCAACCTAAACCCGCTAAAACAAAAACCGACGAATTTCTTCGCCGGCTTTTTTGTTTTGAGAAGAAATATGATTACTTAGATTTAGAATTATATTTCTCCGAGTTGATTTGCGTTTAGTTCGTGAAGCGTGAGTAATTAGTTATTTTTACTTCCGCAACCGCAACAGTTTCCGCAATTTTTCGTTTGAGACTTAGAAGCAGCGGAAGTCTTACTTCTCTGTGAATTAGACTGACTGCTTTGCGACTTGTTGGTTCTTGTCATAATCTCCTCCTGTGTTTTGCAACCTTTCGGTTACAGTTTTAGTATGCGTAGCAAAATTTAGATTATTCACAGAGATGAAAGAAATTTTAGACAAGATTTTTGGATGAAAAGTTAAGGTTGAATTTTCCCCGAAAATATGATAAAATTAATAATATAACATAATTATTTATGGGAGATATCTATGTTGAAAGTAATACCGCTTAGTTCGTTGGCAAAAGTTTTTTCAGACGAAGAGCCGAAAGCAAAACCGTTTAAGGGATTGAGTTTATTTCAAAATGAAAGAGCGTCCGTTCAGATCGCAATTTGTAGCGATTGCGATTGCGAGATTTCGGCGGAGATAAAATCGTCTCTTGCCGATAGTATAAAAATGTACACAGTTGAAGAAATTTATTCCGGCATGGCGGTAGCAAAATCTCAGGACGATTATATTTTGAGAAGGGATTCGGGTTATTTTCCGGAATTGTTAAGGCCGTATAATGGAAAGATAAAACTTAGCGCGGGCAAGTGGACGTCGCTGTGGTTGGAACTTTATTCGGAAGAACTCTTGCCGGTCGGAAAACATAGTTTGCAAGCGATATTGAAGACTTTAGATTGCGAAAATACGGTAGAATTCTTATTCGACGTGCTTGACGCGCTTCTTCCCGAGCAGGAACTTATATATACCAACTGGTACCACACCGATTGTCTTGCGACGTATTACGGAGTTGAGATTTTTTCGGAAGAATACTGGCGTATTACAGAAAACTATCTTAAAGTCGCGCGCGATCACGGTATGAATATGGCGCTTACGCCTTTATTTACTCCGCCGCTCGATACTAAAAAGGGAAAGGAGCGTCCAACCGTCCAACTGGTAGGCGTGGAATGTTCCGACAAAGGATACGTCTTTGATTTTTCAAAACTGGACAGATGGATAGACATGTGCCAAAGAGTGGGCGTAAATTATTTTGAAATGTCGCATTTCTTTACGCAATGGGGCGCGAAAAAATGTCCTAAAATAATTGCGAAAGTAAACGGCGCGGAAAAGAAAATATTCGGTTGGAATACCCGCGCGTCGGGCAAGAAGTATCGCAACTTTCTTTCGGCGTTGGCTCACGAATTAAAGAAGTATTTGAATGGCAAAGGGATAGCGGACAAGACGTATTTCCACGTTTCCGACGAGCCTATGAAAACTATGCTTAAAAGTTATCGCAAGGCGAGCGATATTGTCAAACAACTGTTTTCCGAATATCAAATTATTGACGCGTTGAGCAGTTTTGATTTCTTTGAAAAAGGCTTAGTAAAACTTCCTATTCCCGCCACGGATCATATAGAACCGTTTATTGGCAAAGTTCCCGAACTTTGGACGTATTATTGCAGCGCGCAGTTTAAGGAAGTGGCGAACAGATTTTTCTCAATGCCGTCTCAGCGAAATCGCGTGATCGGCTATCAACTCTATAAGTTTGACGTCAAGGGATTTTTGCATTGGGGATATAATTTCTGGTACAAGCGTCTTTCGCAAGGCGAAGTAGATCCGTTTGAGGAAACGGACGCGGGCGGATTTTTCCCGTCGGGAGATTCTTACGTCGTATATCCCGATAAGGACGGTCAACCGCTTTTGTCGTTAAGGCTAAAAGTATTTTACGACGCTTTGCAGGACTTGCGCGCGCTTAAACTTGCCGAAAGTCTTGTAGGAAGAGAAAAGACGATGGAAGTATTGGAAAAGGGTATAGAAAAAATACGTTTTGATAAATATCCACATAGCGACGAATGGCAATTAGAATGTAGAGAACGAATAAATTCGCTATGTATGTCGGCAATTAAAAACGATTAAATCAAGCGATAAGGAGAAGAATTATGATCCCGCAAACGCTATCATTTGATATAAAATATAAAGTCAACGGAAAAAAATACGTATGCAACGCTGACAAATGCGAACATTTTGTTTTGAAATATTCTATTGATGACGGAATATTGAATATGTCGGTAGATTCGAAACAGAAAGTTGAATTTATAAATTTCAACGTGATTTTGCCGCGCGAATACAAGAGCGACGATAGAATTTTCGTAAACGGATATCAGAGTTGGACGGACAGCATGGAGTACGCTCTAAATGAAAAGATGGGCGAGTTGACGAAATTTACGGAAATGATTATTAAAAGTCCCATATGCAAGAGAATGGGTTTGTCCAAATCAGGCGATTATCTGTTTTGGAATTATCCTAGAAAGCAAGGCGTATTTTACGGTTGGTCGTACGGTTACTCGCGCAATGCAAATCGCGTAGATATTATCGGTTCGCTGAACGAAAGGTTGGGATATACTGTAATAACTTTTAATTGCAACAACAATACCGTAATGATTTCCAAAGATTTGGAAGGAGTAATATTCGAAGGCGAGAAAAAAGTTTTGGAAGTAGCGTTTGTAAGCGGAGAGTATGACGAAGCGTTTGACGAGTATTTCAGAAAGATGAACGTAAAGTCGCGGGAAAATAAAAAACGCGCAGGCTATACGTCTTGGTATAATTATTATTCAAGCATAAGCGAAGAAGTAATCAAGAGAGATTTGGCTAGCATCGCGGCGCAAGACGCAAAATTCGACTGTTTCCAGATTGACGACGGTTACCAACAGGCTATCGGCGACTGGTTGAAAACTGATAAAACTAAATTTCCAAACGGAATGAAAACCATTGCCGACAGTATCCATGAAAACGGCATGTTGGCGGGACTGTGGTTGGCGCCTTTCGCGGCGACGCCACGTTCGGAAGTGTTTCGCGAGCATAAAGACTGGTTTATAAAGGGCAAAAACGGAAAACCTTACAACACCGGACTCAACTGGGGCGGATTTTACTCGTTGGATATTTACAATCCGCAGGTAAGAGAGCATTTGAAGCGCGTCTTTGATACGGTGTTGAACGATTGGGGATACGACCTTGTAAAACTTGATTTTCTTTACGGCGCGTGCGTTTTGCCCATTCACGGAAAGTCGCGCGGTGAAGTGATGTGCGACGCTATGGATCTTATAAGAGAATGTTGCGCAGACAAATTGGTTTTGGGTTGCGGCGTTCCAATGATGCCCGCTTTCGGAAAAGTGGATTATTGCCGAATAGGCGCGGACATACATTTGCAATGGAAAAACAGAAAATACTGTTTTAGAGAAGACGTATCGACTCCGCACGCGGTATGCAATTCGATTT
>JAIEEW010000030.1 GCA_029067255.1 Clostridia bacterium
CTCCTATATGTATTTCATGTAGCATTAAATAGATAAAGATATATATTTTATCTATTTAATGCTACATGAAATACATATAGGAGAGATATCAGGTCATATAATAAGAAGCATTACGCCCTTGTATTATGAAAACTACGTATTTAATAAAGAGACGGGAAAAGTCGCTTTAGAATATATAAAAAAAGATTTTGGAGACCATGATAAAGGCGAAGAGATTATTCAAACTTATTATCAAAAATATTCCGGAGTTAAGAACGTTTATTTGAAAAACGTCGCCTTCAACGGATCGCTATACAATTATAATGATTACAACGATGGCGAAGACGGATATGAAATAAGAAAAGATAACGGCGGATATTTTATCGGCGGAAGTTATAAATTCAACGGCGTGTCTACTCAATCAGGAAAAGCCGATTTTATTACAAACTTTTTTATGGTAGCAATAAGTCCGATAGGGCATGGCGCAGTAGGAAAGTGCGAGTCAGTAATTGACATGATTATTGAAGCAAATAATCTTCATGAAGATTTAAAGAGCGATTTCAGAAATGAAATAACAAACCAAAGAGACTATTCATTCAATATCGTTGATATCGAGCGAGATAAACAATATGAAAGATACGGACATTTACTAAAAAATTACGTTAGCGTTTTGGATACTCCCGATACGAAAGACGGAGTTTTGTTTGGAATAAACAATAAAAACTATATTCAGTCTACCATGTACTATAAATTTGCCAACGAAGAAGATAAGCAAAATACGGGTTTCGTCGGCAAAGTAAAGTTGGATATTGTTGAAGAAAACGGAAATATTTTCGGATCTACGGTATCGCCCATAGCAAAGGACGTGGAATCTAATGCGTTGGGTAGCGATGTGTATAACGATAATATATTAAATCTAGAAGAAGATATATATGCAGATATTTATGCTTTGAAAGGCAGAAAAAGAAAGATTTTGTTTGTCGCGCCAGAAACGGGTAAGTATACTTTTGAAACGTTCGGTACAGTAGAAAACAGTTTTAATTCTAATTCAGGAATAGTTGTTGACAAAGCAGACGGAGTCAATCAAAAACTCATAGTTGAGTTGCAAAAGGGAGAGTTATTTGAGTTTGACAGTCAAAATATTTCTGACAACAACGGAGTTTATCAAATTAAGGTCGAGTTTACGCCCGCGGAGATTGCGCTAGGCGATACAATGACTTTTTCATTGAAACCGGGAGAATGCAGGTATATTGTATTCTATAACGCTGACGGAACAGGTTTTTCATATTCTGTGAGCGAAAAAGGGGACTATTCCGTTGGCGTGGCGATAGGTAATAGATTCAATATAATTGATTTGGTATCAATGAATGAGAAAACAAATAATTCTATCATTACAGGAATTACAGGAAAATATTTTATAAGGATATTTAACACGTCAGGAAGTGATTTAGAAGTAAGTTTGAAGTTAACGCCCGCGTTACAAGCAAAGATAGGACAAGCATACGAATTTGATTTAGGACACGCTGCGCTTTATGAGATAAGTCCTTCGAATACTAATAGCGTTGTCAATTTCAACACGGTTTGTTCCACGTTGATAAAGATGAGTTTATTCAATGAAAATTGTGTGGAAATAGTAAGTAGCGACAAGATGGCGAATCCGCAGTTGAAGAGAATTATAGAGCAAGGGAAAAAATACTATTTGCTTTTTGAAAACGAGTCTTCAGATGATTGTAAGGTAAAGTTGAATATAAGTTACGAATTACCTAATCTTATTTTAGGAGCAAATAATATAGCAGATAGGCAATATGATAATACAGCATATGCGTTTTCTATTAGAAGTAACGCTTGTGTTTCATTTGACGCAACAAACGGCGTTATGATTACTTTGTTGGATAATAATTGGGAAACGGTTGAAGTAAAAGACGGATTTTACGAGTTGCAAAAAGATGTTACGTATTATGTGATTGCAAAAGGAGAAGCGGAGACTTTTTCTATAAATATTGCAATAGAGCACACAGACAGTCTTTCCGGAACAATAGGAGATGGCGATTATAAATTTATTATTTTCCAGCCGACCAAATCAGATTTCTACGAAGTAAACGGAGTTTCGTCATTTGAGTGGTATGACAGTTTGTTAAGACCTTACAGCGGTCAATTATATTCAGATAGCGTCTACTATCTTAAAATCTACGGCGAAAGCAATTCCGATTACAGTGTTTCGATTCTTAGAGAAAGTGTTCGTATATCAATCAGAACCAACATGAATTTGCTCCGCGGCTTGTATTCGTTTGAAATAGAAGAAGCCGGTATGTATGTAATAAGAACAAGTAAATCCCCCGATATGACGGCGTCATACGATATAATGGACACACAAAACAACGTTATCGCTTCTGATGTGGAAGTTAATGGAAGACATATGGTACATTTGGACGCAGGTATATATTATTTAGAAGTAAATGCGGAAGGCGACATTATCGGCATATGTATAAATAGTCTTAATTTTGACGATGCGGAACAAAATATAATACTTGCGGAAGGGATTGAGCATTTTACGGAATTTTCGTTTGTATCTGATAATTCATTTGTCTTTACTCCATCCGTATCATCAATATATTATTTGAAGATATCTTACTCGTCGACAATTATAGAATTTGATATTGCCGTATCAGACGGTTTGAATATTGTCGAAATAAAAGAGTTGAGATTAAGCCCGTTGCCAAATGATACCCTTAATCAGAGATATGCTATAGAAGCAGAACTTGAAAAAGGAAAAACATATTATATAAACGTATTTTGTAACGGTATAAATTCCGGCGGCATACGCGACGCAGATAAAAGTCCTGTTTCCGTAGGCGTGTTGATATCTGTGCCAAATATTATTGGAGACGTAAATCTATCCGCCACCGATTCGATAGACGAGATTACTGTAATAAAGGACGGTAAAAAGAATGGCATAAAGACTGTTAGTATGGGTAGAACATATATCATTGAAACCCCTAACGTCAAGAAAGTAAACTGTAGACTCAACGAAGATTATGAAGGTTGCACTATCAAAGGGAATCAGTTGATTATAGAATTCAACAGTAGTATTTTAGACAATCTTATTGAAATCGTTTTTGTTGATGATACCGATAGAATATTGATTGCATCTGTCATAATAAAATATCCTTATTATGCAAAGGCAGAGTTTGACGAAAGCAACTGGCAATTTTCCACAAGTTTAATCGATAGATATGGGGACGCTAATGTTTCTGACGGTATTATAAAAAGTACGAATCTAAATATTGGCAACGTTGAGTTCAAAGGATTTACAGGTTCAAAAGTTTCAGTACTTTCACTGATAAAAGAAAATCCCGCATTTTTAAATGGAGAATTGAGATTTGAAAGCGAGATAGAAGTTGTTTATGCAGGAACGTATTACTATACCGTAAGATCAGATATTGTAACTGTTAAATCAAATAGATTTATACTTGACAATTTGAGCGACACATTGGTTGGAGAAGGCATTTTTATAGTTGACACGCGAAATACGTACAAGTCTAATATATTTTTTAGAATTCCCAGTGGAGTTAACACGTTAATTTTATTAGGAAATAGCAACAACAAATTGAATAATGTCAGAATCGGTTTTAGCGAATCGGAGCGCATACTTATTTATTTGCTCAACTACAAAGTCAACGTAACGACAGGGATTGCGTTATCGGTAGGCAGTGTAGCAGAAACTGATATTTATTTTGAAGGTAATAACGAAATTACTGGGCATACCGGTCAGTATCTAATAAAAACAACTAAAGTTAATTTTATAGGAAACGGCACGTTGAATGTCTATGGCAGTGATGGATATAATGGCGCTGACGGAGAATTTGAAGGAAAGGAAGAAGAATCAGTTGGTTACTCCGGTGGCGATGGCGCCAACGGAGAGAACGGCGAAAATGGAACAAGCGCTTTATATTGTACGGAATTTTCAAAGTCAGGTTCAGGTAAAATTACTTTACACGGTGGCAACGGCGGACACGGTGGCAACGGAAAAAAAGGCGGTAATGGCTTTGGAGTCGGCGGATTAGATAACCCTAACAATAATTGGGGCGGCGCTGGCGGTAACGGCGGAAAAGGCGGTCATGGCGGAAATAGCGGAGTGGGATGTTCGATTTCAATACCGACAGGAATTCAAAATATTAGCGTTAGCAGCGGATATCCTGGATGTGGCGGCAACGGTGGCGATGGCGGTAACGGTGGACTTGGAGCATGCTCAAAAGAACTTGCCGATACATCATTAACAAGCGCAACGCCTGGCGGTCGCGGCGGCGATGGCGGCGATTCGGGAAGATGCGGCAGTGGCGATCATGATTGCAAAATGCCAAAAGGCGGCGACGGCGGTTGGGGCGGCGACGGCGGCAACGGTAATAGATCTTGTTATTCAGTTCCTGGCTCAGTATCAGTAGAGTATAGATATTCTGCGGCTAGTCGCGCCGGTCGAGGCGGCGACGGCGGCAACGGATGTGTTGGCGGTAAAGGCGGCGACGGCGGCTGGGGCGGCGGCGCAGGGGATGGCGGAAATGCTGTGGCAACTACG
>JAIEEW010000300.1 GCA_029067255.1 Clostridia bacterium
TCTGTCAACTGTGGTCTCGATAGAACCGTACCACAATAGTTCTGAGGCTTGATTTCTGATTATGGCCATTCTTTCTTCGGCTGTTCTACCCAACTTTCTTGCCATTTTTCTCTACCTCCCAATTATTCATCCTTGTCTTTGAGTTTAAGACCAAGGTCGTCGATTTTCTTCATAACTTCCTCAAGGGACTTCTTACCGAGATTTCTTACCTTGAGCATGTCGTCTTCTGTCTTCTCGATAAGGTCTTTAACGGTATTGATACCCGCCCTTCTAAGACAGTTGTAAGATCTTACGGACAAATCCAAATCTTCGATTACCATTTCGTAAATCTTAGCCTGCGACTCATTGTCTTGACTGATAAGGATTTCTCTCTCTGCCATATTATCCACAAGTCTTACGAAAATACCGAGATGATCGTTCATGATCTTAGCGGACAAACTGATTACTTCGTTAGGCGTAGCCGTACCGTCGGTAGTAACGTCGATAGTGAGTTTATCAAAATTGATATCCTGACCTTTTCTCGTGCTTTCTACCTGATAACTTGCTGCGATTACAGGAGTAAAGATGGAGTCTACGGGAATATATCCGATACCCTGCTCTTCGTCCTTGTTTTCGCTTGCGTTGACATAACCTCTGCCCACGCCTATATAGATTTCCATCTCCAAACTTGCGCCCTCGTCGAGAGTACAGATTTCAAGATCCGGATTGAGAATCTCGATATCGTCGCTGTGGGAGATATCCGCCGCGGTAACTACGCCCGCAACGTATTTATTGATAGTACAAAGTTGCTTGAAGTTCTTATCCTCGGTATGAGCCTTTACCGCAAGACCTTTGATATTGAGAATAATATCGGTAACGTCTTCCTTGATACCGGGAATAGCGGTAAACTCATGCTGTACTCCGTGGATTCTTATACCAACGGGAGCGGCGCCGGGCAACGCGCCCAAAAGTATTCTTCTAAGGCTGTTGCCGAGAGTAGTACCGAAACCTCTTTCGAGCGGTTCCACCGAATATCTGGTCTTTCTTCCGACTTCAAGATCTTCTCTGTTAATATTTGGTTTTTGAATTTCTATCATTGTATGTCTCCTTTTCAATGATTTGGCATATCGTCAAAGAGTATTATTATTTAGAATACAATTCGACAATCATATGCTCTTCAATCTTTTGCTCAACGTCTGCTCTCTCCGGCAAATCTACGACCGTACCGGTCATAGTAGCGTTGTCAAACGTCAACCACTTCGGAAGATTGAGTGTCTTAGCCTCCTTGATACCGCTGAATACCTTTTTGTCGGCTTTGTTTTCTTTAACGCTTATAACGTCGCCTTTCTTTACAAGGAAGGACGGGATATTTACGCAATTTCCGTTTACGGTGATCAAACCGTGATTGACGATCTGTCTTGCCATAGAACGGGAAGAAGCCAATCCGAGACGGTAAACGGTGTTGTCAAGTCTTCTTTCGAGAAGAATAAGCATGTTTTCACCGGTGATACCCCTCATTTTTTCGGCTTTTTCATAATAGCCTCTGAATTGCTTTTCGCAAAGACCGTAAATTCTCTTAGTCTTCTGCTTTTCTCTCAACTGAGTAGCGTATTCGCTATTCTTTTTACGAGCAGCGCCGTGCTGTCCCGGAGGAGTGCTGTTCTTTACGAAAGGACACTTTTCCGAATAACACTTTTCGCCTTTCAAAAATAATTTTTCGCCCTCGCGTCTGCATTGACGACAATCGGGACCTGTATATCTAGCCATATTATTGCAAACCTCCTTATTACAGTCTTCTGCGCTTCGGCGGACGACATCCGTTGTGCGGAATGGGGGATACGTCTTTAATAAGCGTAACGTTCAATCCCACGTTTTGAAGGGCTCTGATAGCGGATTCTCTGCCGCTGCCCGGTCCTTTAACGTAAACTTCCACGTTTCTTACACCTGCGTCATACGCAACTTTACCTGCGTCTTCGCTAACGATCTGAGCGGCGAACGGCGTGGATTTCTTGCTTCCTCTAAGTTGAAGTTTGCCTGCGCTCGACCAACTGATAGCGTTACCC
>JAIEEW010000301.1 GCA_029067255.1 Clostridia bacterium
CGTAAGATCTACTCCTATCTTTTTCTTAGTGATTGTAAAGTTGAACTTTCTCGTTGTTGGCGTTTCTCCCTTGCTCGTATCCGGCTCGCCGAGAAATACCACTTCGTCGTCTATCAACGCTTGCGTCAACGTCGCCGTAACTTCATAAGTTCCGGCGTCTCTCATTCCGCCGGCGGGATATTCCAAACTTATTCTCTCTGAATCATACCATTCCTTTTGTTCAGTAGATATATCTGCAATAGTCAAAGACTGTCCAGTATATTCAATGGAAACATCAGTAGGCTCGGCAACTCCCAAAGAACCTGCCCTTTCTGCCGCAGTTTTCAAATTAAGATGAAATGCGGGACGAATCGCATAGGGAACACCCGCGACACGACTCCAATCTAAACTAGAGCCGTCTGGGGCCAATAAGTACGAATAGTAGTAATTATCAGCGCGGGCCGAACGTAGCCAGCAATACGCGGTAACACTAGCGCGTGTTGTATTAATTGCTTTCCATATTCCTTCTTCATCGCTTACGCCTGTTTCCGCTACGCTAGGAAGCCATAATCTATCATTTGCCCATCCTTTATAGCCATTTGTATCTACCGTCTCATTCGTCAAATAATTGTACGCTGCAGAATGACTTCCGCCTACGTCCAACGCGTCATTGTTATTGTTATAATTATACGATTCCGTATACGCTGATGAAGTAACGTAATCCAATGCCTTTTGATCATGTTGCCAACTCATATTGTCTGGTACTTCTATAAACGAAGTAAGACTACCACTTACGCTGTCCATTGTATATATTGCCCATTCACTGTTTTCATCTTGATCTACAGGAGTCAATGACGACGCGCTATACATTACAGCATAACCGCCGCCATTGTTTAACATTTCCGCTCTCACTTTACTCGTGCCGTACATATTGTTGGGATATTTGCCAAGACGATTACTTGCTTGATTAGTAAATGCCTCTTTTGTTGTAAAATTCGCAAGCCATAAAGTAAGTATAGGATCTCCGCTCGAATTCGCAGACAAATATGTAGCAACCCATTGCTTCCCGCCTATTGTTACTACAATGTCGAGACCGTCGTTATATCCGCGGAAATCCGCAGAAGTCTTTGGCATTGTCAAATTATTCAATTTATTCTTATTAGGATTTTGTTCTCCTGTTACTTGTCGTATCAACTCCCAAAATATATCGCCTACAAATACATCGCCTGCGCCTGTTGTATCGTTTTCATATCCTTCCAAAAGCATCTCGCCTAAATCTGTAGATTGCGCAGAAATAGCGCTATAAGTAAACGCTTCCGCCGTTTTATTTATACCAAATACTACTCCTACGCAACTAAATACTAACGCTATCAATACTGCCGCTGCTATAGCCAAATTTATACTTAATTTCTTTTTCCGTATATCCATTTCTACCCCATTTTCTATATGGTCAGGAAAGGTGTACTTTTCCTGACTAAAATATTTTCTTATAAATTACTCAAAAATCGAGCAATTTTTCACTATAAGTATACAATAATGAAAATCGTTTGGCAATATCTCGGGGTCAGGAAAAGTACACTTTTTTTAGAATAATGTAATATTTTTAATAAAATAGAAGAAAGATGGCTGAATAGCAATTCTAAAAATCAAATCGAATCAGCCAAACTAATAAATTATATATAAAAAAATTTAGACAAAACGTCAATCGAATTTTTTATCTATTACGCCGCCGCCTAGACATACGTTGCCTACGTAAATAACCGCGTACTGCCCTTCGGCTATCGCTCGTTGCGGAGTTAAGAATTCAAGTTCCAACCCGCCGTCGCGGACAGTCGCAATCGCTTGCTGTTCCGGTTGACGGTGCCTGATTCTCGCAGTACACTCGAAAGTGTTTTCTTTAGGAACTCTTGTTATGAAATTAAATTTTTCGCAAAACAAACGCTTATGATACAACATAGACTGATCGCCTTGAGAAACGTAAAGAATATTTTTTTCCACGTCTTTTGATACGACAAACCACGCTTCGCCGTTTCCGCCGCCGCCTATGCCAAGACCTTTACGCTGTCCTACGGTGTAGTAGAATACGCCGTTATGTTTTCCTACGATCTTGCCGTCAAGCGTCTTTATATCCCCTTCTTGCATGGGAATATATTCGCTCAAAAATTTTCTAAAATTTCTTTCCCCTATAAAACAAATTCCTGTCGAGTCCTTTTTCTCTGCGGTGGAAAGTCCGTATTTCAATGCGAGTTCTCTAACTTCGCTCTTATCCAGTCTACCAACCGGAAAAAGAACTTTATCAAGTTGATTAGACGACAGTTGATTGAGAAAGTACGTCTGGTCTTTGTTTGTATCTTTCACTTTAAGAAGATAGTTCAACCCGTCGGAATCGTGAAGAATATCGCAATAGTGTCCCGTAGCGATATAGTCCGCGCCCATAGAAAGAGCGTGTTTGACAAACGGCGCGAATTTAATTTCTTTATTGCAAAGCACGTCGGGGTTTGGCGTCCTGCCCTTTTTGTATTCTTCGACAAAATGTCTGAATACTCTATCGTAATATTGATCTGCAAAATCCACGCTGTAATAAGGTATGCCTATATCGTTGCAAACAGCGCGCACGTCATAAAAATCTTCGTCTGCCGTGCAGCAACCGCCTTCGTCCT
The DNA here is from genome assembly GCA_029067255.1 of Clostridia bacterium. Lineage (GTDB taxonomy): Bacteria > Bacillota > Clostridia > Christensenellales > UBA3700 > RACS-045. The sequence goes on from JAIEEW010000301.1 coordinate 2,640, forward strand.
TTTCATGCCAGTTACGCATAAAAAGACCGACCACTTCATAGCCTTGTTCTTTCAAAAGCAACGCCGACAACGATGAGTCTACTCCGCCGCTCATACCTACTACAACTCTTTTTTTCATATTTTCAGTTTAGCACATTGCAAAAGCGGTGGCAAGAAGAAAACGGGATATAAATATTTTAATCATTTAATATAATAGGAATAAATTATACGGTAGTTTATTAAAAAGCGAAAGCGGCAAACGATTATCGCTTACCGCCTTACTCAAATTGTAATCAACTTTTAATTAAAACGTCAATTTATCGTCGTCAACAACAACGAAATCGTCCGTCGCGTCAATCTCTTGCTCAGGAGCAATGCTCTTATAGAACTGATAAACCGTCATTCTTATATACGGTCTTGTAAAGAGCATAAGTATTCCGAAAGTCAAAAACGAGAGTATATACCAACCTATAAAACTCACGTAGATTCTAAAGAGTTTGCCTTTGTTTCCCTTCATCATTTGAACGGAACGTCTCAACGCTTCGTCATAGGTTAGGTCGGGACTGTCGTTGAGAATAAAATAACACATGGAATAGGAAAGCGCCTTTATTATTCCTGGGATAATGAAGAGCAAACTCCACAATAAGATAAAGATTTGTTTTACCAAATAAAGCACGAACACTTTTACAAAATCTTTGAATCCGTTGAAAAGCGTAAGAATGTCCGCGTTTTTGCCTTTATCCACGTCCATAGTCGCCCTGGCAAGTCCCATGCCCAACGCTCCGCCTACCAAAAGCGACGCCACGTTCATAAGCATGCTTGATATGAGTTCCATCACAGTAAGCATACCCCATTGATCTTTAAGGTTTGCTTTCGCCTTGTTTTTCATTTCTCTGATACTTGTTTCCATTAAAACCCCCGTTTAGCGAATCGGCGGGAATAACAATTCCCGCCGCGCTTTTTATTATAAGATAATGTCGTTTGTTTCGTCTTCGGAATTAGACGGCGCGTCTACAATAAACGGAATGTCGTCGTTGTTTACCGTATCGGAATCGATCACGTCGGAATCGAGATCGGAAGTATCTACTTTTTCATCGATATCAACTTCGGGAAGCAAACTCTGATAGAAGAACGCGGTAGCGGTTCTCATACTCGGAGATACCCAAAGAGTGAGAATTCCGAACGTTAGAACGCACAGCAATCCCCAACCGATATAACTCAATTGAAGACAGAAATATCTCCACTTGTTTCCGTCCATCATTTCCATAGACTTCTTTCTCGCATCGTTTGCGGACATTTCGGGGTTATCCAAAAGAATAAAATAACTCATCGAATAAGAACAATATTTTATTACGCCGGGGATAACAAACAAAAGCGACCACAAAGCGATAAGAATGTTGTTGGTAATATACAAAACCAACGATCTGGCAAAATATTTGAAACCGTCAAACA
>JAIEEW010000302.1 GCA_029067255.1 Clostridia bacterium
CAGTCAGGAAAAGTACACTTTTTTTGGAATTTTTTGCTATTTGTCGATTTTTTTATTATTTTTTTACTAAATTTCGATATTTATAAGTTTTAGTTAATGAGAATTGAGAATGTTTTACGTCTAATTGTTGAACGGATTGCCTAACGGCATTTTACTAGATTTCTCCACTCTAGCGAAATGACGGGAGAGAAAACAAATGTTGTAAATTCTACTCGTCATTTATAATGATAAGATAATTAGTTTGAATTGATAGGATAAATAAATAATGATTACTTACCCGTCATATTGAGCGGAGCGTATGCGTAGTCGAAATATCTAATATAATAAATAATCAATATATATCCGACTAAAATCGTAACAAAGTGAAGATCTCACGCTTGGTCGGGAAAAGATTTAACATAATATATAATCAATTTATAACGCGCTTAATGCTGTTTTGGCGCACGCTTGCTGGGCGGCTTTTTTGCTTTCTCCGCGTTCTCTGGCTACAAGTGTGTCGTCGATATAAAGTTCTACTTCAAATATAGGACAATGTTCTTTGCCCGTTTTTGCAACTTCTTTGAATTGAATGTTCCTACCGCAATATTTTTCGTAAAGCGCAGTTTTGTAATCGTTTTTGCAATTTTCTTCGGCAGTTGAAATGAGTTGTTCCAAAGAAGTTACGACAAACTTTCTCGCGCGCTCTAAACCGCCGTCGAGATAGATCGCCGCGCAGATAGATTCAAATATATCCGAGCGTATTTTCTCGCCGATATTGACCGAGCCGATATAAATATACTTGTCGTAACCTTTTTCCTTAACGATTTTCGATAGCGGCGGAGCGGATACGACCGCAACTCGCATTTTCGTCAATTTTCCTTCGTCAGCGTCGGCAAATCTTCTGCCTAGTTCTTCCGCGACCAAAAAATCCACGATGCTATCTCCCAAAAATTCCAGTCTTTGATAATTCTTACCGCCGTGAACGTGCGAATATGAAGAATGCGTGATCGCAGTCTTCAACAAGTCTTTGTCTTTGAACTCGTAGCCGAGTAATTGTTCCAGTTGATTCAATTCAAGCATTTTCTTCCGCGTTTTTAGACAATGCGACCTTTATTTTTTCAGGCAAATGCGCCTGAGCCATTTCGCTTGCCCTAAGTATAGCGTTTTTGAATGCCACGCCGTTGCTTGCTCCGTGCGCTTTTACGACGATCTTATTCGCTCCGAGAAATACTCCGCCGCCTACTGCGTCGCTTGACATGATGCCTTTGAGTTTTTTAAGATGCGGTTTTAGCAAGAGATAACCTATCTTCGCTCTTAATCCGCCTTCGGTAATATATTTTTTAAGCATCTTGAAAATGACTTTTCCCATACCTTCCGCCGATTTAAGAGCAACGTTGCCCGCAAAACCGTCAGAAACTATTACGTCTACTACTCCTGTAAACATATCTCTCGCTTCTATGTTGCCCACAAAGTTTATATCGGAATTTTTCAAAGCCTGATGCGCTAGTTTTGTCAAAGCGTTGCCCTTTTCTTCTTCCGTACCGTTGTTGAGAAGTCCTACCTTTGGATTCTCTATGCCGCAAACGCTTTTCATATACGCGCTACCCATAACGGCAAAATCTCTGAGCATTTCCGCAGTGCAATCTACGTTTGCTCCGCTGTCGACAAGTATAGTTCCCTTGCCGTCTATCATAGTCGGAAGTACCGGAGATAACGAACATCTCTGAACGCCGTCAATACGTTTTACTATAAGACTAGCGCCAACTAGCAACGCCCCCGTATTCCCCGAAGATACAAAACCGTCATAATCTTCCTGCGCAAGCGTCTTCAATCCCACCGTCATAGACGCGTCTTTCTTTCTGCGTATAGCCAAAGTCGGCGAATCATCGTTTGTGATAACGTCAAACGCGGGCAAAATACTCAATCTGCTTTTGTCGTATTCCTTACCCGCAAGATAATCGTTTATAATTTTTTCGTCGCCGCACAGCGTAACGTTCAAAGACTTGTCTTCTTCTATGGCAAGCAATGCGCCGTCTATCGCGCTGTCAGGACAGTTATCTCCCCCAAAACAATCCAAAATAATTTTCATTATCAACCCTCAATAGAAATTATATCTATATTATACTGTATATATAATAATATAATTAAGAGAAAAACGCAAGTCTTTTAATATCTACCCAGATCGTTCAGCATGACATATGCGGTTCTAGTCGGACTTAATTATTGATTTTTTATTAAAACTAGATATTTCGACTTCGCTTACGCTCCGCTCAATATGACGGGTAAAAAGTCGTTGCTCTATACTCTCATATATCGGTAGTAAAGTGTTTCTCTCTTCTCTCATATAACGAAAGAAACAACAAATCCTGTTTTCTCTCCCGCTATTGCGAGCGCAGTCGAAGAATCTAATTATAATAATTATCCTGTTATATAAAAGAATAGTTGGCGGCATCAGTAGAATAACACCCCAAACCTGTTCGGCTAAAAGGGAGATTTGCAATTAGTAAAATAGCAAATTTTTCAGTAAGACGGCATAAAAAATCGCTCCCCGTACTTGCTGTACGATGGAGCGTGTTTTTATGTTGTATTAGTGGAAAAGGCGCATTTTAATTTTGCAAATCTCCCTTTTCGCTGGACTACTTCTTCTCAACAACAAGTTTTCCGTCGTAATATCCGCAGTTGGGACAAGCCTTGTGGTTCATCTTCAACTCATGACATTGCGGACATTCGGAAAGATTTGGCGCAGCCAACTTCCAGTTTGCCGAACGGGTATGTTTTCTTTGTTTTGATGTTTTCGCTTTTGGTACTGCCATTGCCTAACACCTCCGATTTATACTTATAAAATTTAATTGCTATTGCATTATAGATGATTTTTTTACCTTTGTCAAACAAAATTCGAAAGGTTTTGCATTTTTATATCATATCCCGACTATTAAAGCGCTTTTACCACTTCTTTGGTATCTCTTGCAATAACGAGTTCTTCATTTGTAGGTATAACAAGTACTCTGAC
>JAIEEW010000303.1 GCA_029067255.1 Clostridia bacterium
ATATAATAGGATAACAATATAGACTAGATTCTTCGACTACGCTCAGAATGACGGGAGAGTATACAGGTGTTGTAAATTCTACCCGTCATTTGTAATTATACGACAATTAGTTTGAATTGATAAGATAAATAAAGTAATGCCTTTTCTATAATTATCTTAAGAGTACAGAGAAATGAATTCCTACCCGTCATATTGAGCGAAGCGTAAGCGAAGTCGAAATATCTAGTTCAATAACAATCAGTATATGAGTCCGACTAAAATTGGAGTGAAGCGGAGATTTTACGTTTGCTCTAGAGAAAACCTAGATTCTTCGACTACGCTCAGAATGACTGTGGAGTAGACAGACTTTTGATATTCTCCAGTAATTATTGAAATATTAATATTTTGTACAAACACAAGAGCAAGCCTAGCGTTTGTTCTTTTGTTTTGCGAGAATTATTTTTTATAGAACGTCAACAAATTCAAAAGCGCTTGACTTTACAGGATAATACCTATAAAATTATAATATATTATAAACTCGTGAGGTTTTATGAAAAGCGATATCGAAATAGCGAACAGCGCAGTCTTATTGCCTATCCGCAAAGTTGCGGAAAAACTCAATCTCAATGAAGAAGAACTTGAATTGTACGGAAACTACAAGGCTAAAATATCAAAAAAGCCGTCTCCGTCGACGGAAAATTTGATACTGGTTACGGCTATAAATCCTACGGCTTTCGGAGAAGGTAAGACGACTACGTCGATAGGACTTGCCGACGGCATGAGCAAACTGGGAAAGAAAGTCTGTCTTGCTTTGAGAGAACCTTCGCTTGGTCCGGTATTCGGTATCAAAGGCGGCGCAACGGGCGGCGGAATGGCGCAGATAGCGCCTATGGAAGATATAAATCTTCATTTTACCGGCGATATGCACGCTATCACTACGGCAAACAATCTAATATCGGCTATCATAGACAACCATATCACGCAGGGAAACGAACTGGGCATAGATCCCGAAAAAGTCGTTTGGAAGCGTTGTATGGATATGAACGACAGGGCGCTTAGATGTATTCAAGTCGCTCTCGGCGGAGAAAAGAACGGCGTTCCCAGACCCGACGGATTCAACATTACAGCAGCGTCAGAAATCATGGCTATACTTTGCCTTGCGAGCGATCTCAAAGACCTTAAAAAGAGAATAGGAGATATTATCGTAGCGTACGACGCAAACGACAATGCAATTACTTGCCGTCAACTCGGCGCGGTGGATGCTGTCGCGATCACTCTCAAAGAAGCGTTGAAACCAAACCTTGTACAGACTTTGGAAGGTACTCCCGCTATAGTACACGGCGGACCGTTTGCGAATATCGCGCACGGATGCAATTCCATTATTGCTACGCGTCTTGCGATGAGCGTAGCCGATTACGTTATTACGGAAGCGGGGTTCGGCGCGGATTTGGGCGCGGAAAAATTCCTTGATATAAAGTGCAGGATTGCGGGCGTACGACCAAAGACGGTCGTGCTTGTCGCGACTGTTAGAGCGCTTAAATACAACGGCGGTATAGCAAAAGAAGACGGAGCGAAAGAAAATCTCGCCGCGTTGGAGATGGGTATGCCTAATCTTATCGGACATATCCGCAATCTTAAAGACGTTTACGGCGCTAATGTAGTAGTTGCGGTAAACAAATTCATTACTGATACCGATAGAGAAATACAGGCGATCAAGGATGCGTGCGCTGAGGAAAACTTCGCTTGCGCGCTTTGCGAATGTTGGGCTAAGGGCGGAGAAGGTTCGATAGAACTTGCCAAAGCGGTACTTGAACAACTTCAACAACCATCTACTGTCAAATTTGCTTACGATCTCAATATGAGCGTGGAAGATAAAATTTTTGCCGTAGCAAGCAAAGTGTATGGCGCGCAAAAAGTCGAGTATGACGAAAAGGCCAAAGAAAGCCTTAAAGTCATTGAGAAGACAGGCAAGGGAAATTTGCCTATTTGTATCGCAAAGACTCAGTATTCTTTCTCCGACGACGCAAGCAAGTTGGGAAGACCGACCGGTTTTACTTTGAAAGTAAGGGATATAGAAATCAGAGGCGGAGCGGGATTTTTGGTAGTGGTATGCGGAAATATTATGCTCATGCCCGGTCTTAGCAAACGTCCTAGCGCGCTTGGTATGACTATCGACGACGAAACGCAGGAAATCAGGGGATTGTTCTAAAAGATAATATCATCGAAATAATTTGAGGAATAAATATGGAAGATATCAAAGCGACTAATTTTATAGAAGAATTTATAAACGAAGATATAGCGGCAGGCAAGGCGAGCGAGATAATAACGCGTTTTCCGCCCGAGCCTAACGGTTATCTGCATATAGGACACGCAAAGTCTTTGTGCATAAATTTCGGTATGAAAGAAAAGTACAACGGCAAGTGTAATCTTCGCTATGACGATACAAACCCTAGCAAAGAAGATATTGAATACGTCAATTCCATAAAAGAAGATATAAAATGGTTGGGATTTGAGTGGGATAACGAACTTTACGCGTCAGATTATTTCGACAGAATGTACGACTGCGCGGTTATGCTGATCAAAAAAGGATTGGCGTACGTCTGCGATTACAACGCGGAACAAATCAAGGCTACGAGAGGTTCGCTTACTCAACCGGGAGAAGATAGTCCGTGGCGAAATAGAAGCGTTGATGAAAATCTCAGACTTTTCGAAGAGATGAAAGACGGCAAGTATCCGGACGGTTCCAAAGTTCTAAGAGCCAAAATCGATATGGCAAGTCCGAATATCAACATGAGAGATCCTGTAATTTACAGGGTGCTTAGAGCGACGCATCACCGCACGGGCGATAAGTGGTGTATTTATCCGATGTATGATTTCGCGCATCCGCTTGAAGACGCTTTCGAAGGGATAACTCACAGTATATGCACTCTTGAATTCGAAGATCACAGACCGCTTTACGACTGGGTAAAGATAAACTGCGGTTTTGGAGAGTTGCCGCGTCAGATCGAATTTGCAAGACTGGGCATGACAAGGACGATAATGTCAAAAAGGTATCTCAAAAAACTCGTTGACGAAGGTAAAGTCAGCGGCTGGTCGGATCCGAGAATGCCCACGCTTTCGGGTATGAGAGAAAGGGGATATCCGCCGCAGGCTATAAAGACGTTCTGTCAGGAAATCGGCGTGTCCAAAAG
>JAIEEW010000031.1 GCA_029067255.1 Clostridia bacterium
GTCTTACTGACTTTGACGGAGAAAGAGAAGCGTACGAAGTCGGCTTGCCGACAGACGAAGGTATCATACTTCCGTGCGGGTGCAGCGGACTTTGGAAAGGCGGAAAAACAAACTCAACGAAGAAATAAAAGATTAAAAGAGAGAGAAACATGGCGCAGGAATTTACTTACAAAGATTTAGCGGTTATTTACGAAGACAATCACGTTATCGTGGCGGTCAAGCCTTGCAATATACCGTCGCAGTCAGATTCTTCCAACGATAAGGATATGCTGACGTTGGTAAAGGAGTACGTTGTCGATAAGTACAATAAAGAAGGAGAAGCGTACGTAGGCTTAGTACATAGACTAGATAGACCTACCGGCGGAGTAATGGTATTCGCCCGTACGTCTAAGGCTGCCGCAAGATTGAGCGAGCAGATAAAAAACCATGAATTCGAAAAACAGTATCTTTGCGTATCCTGCGGTCTTCCTAAGGAGAGAAACGCGCATTTGAAGCATTATCTCAAAAAGAATCAAGCGAAGAATCTCGTACAGATAGTACCGCAAGCGACAGACGGGGCAAAACTTGCTGAACTGGATTATTCGTTTATTCAAGAAGTCAACGGATTCAGTCTTTTCAAAATAAATTTGCAGACGGGACGTTCGCATCAGATCCGAGTGCAGATGGCTTCTCAAGGACTCCCGCTTTTCGGCGACAGCAAGTACGGCGCGAATCCCGCCACGTTTAGACATAATTTGGGACTTTGGGCGACACAAATCAAATTTACCCATCCTACTACTAAGGAAAAAATGACGTTTATCGTACATCCGCCTAAGGACGAAGTGCCGTGGAGAGCGTACGATATTTCAAGATTTCTCAACGTAGGTATCGCAACCAATTCTTATGACGATTTGGCCAACTACAATAAGTTGGACGACGTAAAGAACGACGCGAAGAAATAGTCGAATCTTATTTGTTGTTGGGTAGGGAAGATTTTGATTCCCGTCAGCGTAGTTAAAGAATCAATATTCGTATTATGGAATAAAATAAAAACGGCAAATTTGAATTTGCCGTTTTCTATATAAATTTACATTACTATTTATCTTCTTTTTCGTTTGTGCTGACGCTAGCGATAACTTCGTTATTTTCTTCCTTGCTACCGGTTTCTGCGGGGTAGGAAGGTAAGATCCTGACATTTTCGTTATTATCGACGTCGGCTAGGGGAGTTTCTTCTTTTATATTCGCTTTTGTTTTTATTGCGGAAACGTATGTGGTCATACTTGTAAATACGTTGCGGAAGTGGTCTGCGACTCTTTCCATATTGCTTATGATAGATAGGAAAATACCGCCGCTTTCCGCGCTGCATTCGTTGTTGTGAAGTCTGACGATATGATTTTTGGAAAGGTTTTCTTCATAAGTATCTACTAGATCTTCATAGCCGTTTACTTCGTCTTTGAGAACAAGACTCTTTTGTTCAAACGCTTGCATCACAAACTCGTAAAGTTTGTCGATCGCGCCTTTCATCATCATTATTTCTTCTATCGCCTGAGCGGAGAAGTTGAGTTTGTTATCGACGAGTTCCTGCGCCGATTCGCAGATATTTTCCGCGTAATCGCCGACTCTTTCTATATCGGAAATAACGTGATAGAACGACGCGATTTCCTTTTCTTCTTTATACGAAATATCTTTTGCGGATATTTTAACTGCGAATTTGGTAAGTTTTTTGTTTAAGTAATCTATTCTTTTTTCTCTTTCTTCGAAATCTTTCTTTTTGTCGAAGTTGAGAGTTGTCAGAGTTTCGATCGCAATGTCGAAGTTGAGTTTCGCAAGCGCCGCCATCGCAAGAAGTTCCTTTCTCAATACCATGAGCGCGATTGACGGAGTTTTCAGAATTCTTTCGTCAATATAAGCGAAGGGTTTTTCTTTCTCTTCTTCCTGCGGATTTTTCTTTTCCCTTACAAGTATCGTAGCCAATTTTGTAAGACCGCCGGTAAAGGGGAGAAGTATCAACGTGGAAAGTATATTGAATATTGTATGGAACATTGCAATTTGCGTGCTGACTACGCCGGGAAACGCTTTTGCAAGCCAATAATGTATCGCAAGTTTTTCGCTCATAAGGGGAGCGATAAAGATAAATATCAAGAATATAGCGGTTCCGAACACGTTGAAAAGCAAGTGTATTACAGACGCGCGTTTTGCGTTGGTATTTGCGCCGATCGAAGCGAGCATAGCCGTAACGCAAGTACCAATATTGATACCCAAAGTAACGAATATAGCGCTTTGCAATGTCATTAGTTGTCCGCCGCCTTCCAACGATACGGAGCAGAGCGTTATTAAAATCGAAGTCGTAGCGGCCGATGATTGAAAGATCGCGGTAAACACCAAACCGATAAGCATAAGCAATAACGGATGAGTTACGGAAGCGAGCAAGTTGATTACTGCTGGGCTTTGGCTGACGTCGTCCATAGATACGCTCATGAATCTCATTCCAACGAATATGATACCGATACCGCTGATAAGCATACCGGATTTTGCGACTTTGTCCTTGCCAAACATAGCCATAAAAGCGCCTACGCATGCCAGAGACGTTAAAAACGGGGTAATGGGCAAACTTTGAAGAGCGGTTATTTGAGCGGTGATAGTAGTGCCTATGTTTGCGCCCATAATAATGCTAGTTGCTTGTTTGAGCGTCATCATACCCGCGTTTACAAATCCGACTATCATGACGGTTGTTGCGGATGACGACTGTATCACGGCGGTAATACCTGCGCCGGTTGCTATACCCATAAATTTATTGTTGCTTACTTTGTTAAAAAGAAGTTTAAGACGGTCGCCTGCAATATTTTGCAGATTATCGCCCATCATTTTAAGGCCGATGAGAAAAGCGCCTAATCCACCCAGTAGGAAAAGTATTGATCCAAACATATCGTCGACATTATATCACATAAATTTCAAAAACGCACGCGAATTATAGGGGTAAATGAGAAAAAATCCATATAAGATAAAATAATCTCCATAAATATTTCGTCATTACGCTAAGATTTTAACCGAATCGTCCATATTCAATCGCTTTTACAAGTGAATTTACGTAGTGATTAAAGCCTTTTTTGTCATATAAATCGCCGACTAGCGAATGAGCGCCGCGTATTTTGATTATTATACTATATGCAAAACTTTTATCAATATATTATTATTTATAATTGAAATTAAACGGTTTATAAGATATAATTGATATACGAGGTATATATGGATAGACTTATTCTTTTGGATTCCAACAGTTTGATAAACAGAGCGTACTACGCGCTTCCTAATTTGACTAATCACGAAGGACAGTATACAGGGGCGATTTTCGGATATATGAATATGCTTATTAAGATATTCGATACTTACAAACCCACTCACGTCATTGCGACGTTTGATAGAAAAGCACCTACGTTCAGAAAGTCTATGTACGAAGGATACAAAGCGACAAGAAAGCCTATGCCGCACGAGTTGGCAAGCCAACTTGCGCCGCTCAAAGAAATTCTTGCCGCAATGAATATACCTATACTTGAAATGGACGGTTACGAAGCGGACGATATCATAGGCACGTTGGCGAAGAAATATTCGGAGAAGACTTTTATTGTTACGGGAGACAAAGACTCTCTTCAACTTATCGACGATACTACGACCGTGCTTTTGACAAAGAAAGGCATCAGCGAAATCGCTTATTACGACGAAGAAGCGCTCAAAAGCGAAGGACTTGTTCCGTCGCAGATAATTGACCTTAAATCGCTTATGGGCGATTCGTCCGATAATATCCCCGGAGTTGCGGGCGTGGGAGAGAAGACCGCGAGAGATTTGCTTGCAAAGTATTCCACTTTGGACGGGGTATACGCTCATATAGATGAAATCAAAGGCAAATTGCAGGAAAAACTGATTCAAAACAAAGATATGGCTTATCTTTCGTACGACCTTGCTACAATAAATGTCAACTCTCCAATAGATTTTGACGATTTGGAAAAGGCAAGACTGGATGTAGTTTTTTCAGGCGAAGTCAAATCGCTGCTTAAAAAACTCGAACTTACTAAGATCATCGACAGATTGAATTTTGATTCAAACGACGCGGGCGGACAAACTGAGATAACTATCCCCACGGCTCAGGACGTAGACACGCTCGAAGGGTTGAGCGAAGTATTATCCAAAATAATTCTTTGCGGCAGATTTGCGTTTTCATTGTCGGGAAGGATAACTGTATCCGTAGACGACGAATGTTTCAATATTGTGATTGCGGATAATCTTTTGGGAGAAGGAATAAGTTACGGCGATTTTCTAGACGCGTGCAAAAACATTTTCGAAAATAAAAATATCATCAAGACGTGTTTTGATTACAAAAACAATCTTCACGTTTTGGATAAAGACGGCATACAACTCATGGGAGTGGAAAACGACGTTCTTCTTAAAGCCTATCTTATTGATGCCAACAGAAATTATAAATCCGAGCAGGAACTTTTTAACGCTTACAATCTTCCGGAAGGCGAAGAAAGCGCGCTTATCGCGTATATTGACGGCATTTTGGATAAGGAGATGGAAGAAAAAGGACTTGTCGAGTTGTATAAAACGTTGGAATTGCCGCTTGTCGAAGTTCTTTTCGGCATGGAAAAAGAAGGTTTCCGCATCGATCTCGGATATAATAAACGAACGCAACGAAAAGTATTCAAAAGAACTAGAGGCTTT
>JAIEEW010000032.1 GCA_029067255.1 Clostridia bacterium
GCAAGTATTCCAAGTACAACTACTCCGAATCCCAAATACTCTACAAGCGAATTATTTACAAGTCCCTGTATGAATGAAATCATCTACGTCTCCCAAAATCCTACTAATATATTATAATAAATATTGACCTTTAAGTCAATGATAAACAATATTTTTGACGTTGATTTTAGATAAACGCAAAGATAATTTTACACACATACTCTAAAAAACTGAATACGGGCGGTAAAACCGTCCGTATTCACTATTGTTACCAGCCCTTCGTTATTCCCTTGATTATATCCAAAAACGTGCTCTTTCTTGCGTCTTGCATTGCTATAAGATCAACGCTCACGTCCTTTCCGTCAAGACTGTAAACGGCTTGACCTACCACGTCGCCTTTGCGTATAGGCGCAACAACGCTCTCGGGAAGAATCAATTCGATTTCTTCTCCGCCGTCTCCCATTTTTGAAAATTTCGTAATATTGGTATCGATAGCGACTTCTATCTTATCTATCGGCGATTTTTCTACTTTTACGTTTCCTACCACGTCGCCCTTTCTGTAATAAATCTTATTCACATAGTTGGCAAACGAATAATCAAACATTGCCCTAACTTGATTAAATCTCGATTTACTGTCGGTGCCGCCTACAATTGTTGCAACCACTTTCATACCGTTTCTCTCTGCGCAAGCAGACAGACAATGCCCAGCGGCGTCTGTATAACCGGTTTTTCCGCCTATGCAACCGCTATACTGCTTCAATAGTTTGTTTGTATTTACAAACTGCGTAATTCTGCCTGAAGGATGCTTATAATCTTCCATCCAAACGCTTGCATACTCATAATACTTCTCGTGCGACATGAGTTGTCTTGTCATTATATTGACGTCTTTCGCAGTACTGTACTGTTCGTTTTTATTCGGCAATCCTGTACAGTTTGCAAACTTCGTATTCTCCATACCAAGTTGGCTCGCCCTTTCATTCATCATCGCAACGAAAGAATCAACGCTGCCCGCTATTTTCTCCGCCATAGCGTATGACGCGTCGTTTGCAGATACCACTATAATTCCTTTAATCAAATCGCTTACGGAATACTGCGCTCCGCTATCCAAAAACATCTGACTACCGCCCATAGCCGCGGCTTCTGGCGAAATGGTAATCATCTCGTCATAAGTTATCTTACCTTCTTCGATCGCTTCGATAATAAGGTTGGCTGTCATGATTTTAACCATGCTGGCAATTTCATGGAGGGATTCGGCATTATGCTCGTACAAAACTTCTCCGGTATAATATTCCGTCAAATATTCGCCGAAACCGTTTGCTTTCAACGGTTGATCTGCTTGAACGGTCGCGCCTTGCGCATATCCGTCCGACTGAGCCGACATACCCAACGGAAAAATTGTCAAAAGTCCTACTACAAGTAATAAAATAGGTAATAACGTTTTCTTTTTCATATTTTATCCCCTAATTTTGTATTTTCGCAAATATTGTACATCAATTACTAATTTTTATTCAAAAGATATAAATTTGCGACGAATCGACTGCGTTTAGTCTAAAACATACTTGAAAAATACAATTAAAGACATAAAATTATATTTCGATTATATTACTATATATCTATGGAAAAACAAATCTATTCTTATATGCTTTCTATAGGACTTCGTCCAAACTGTCTGGGATACAAATATATTTTTGATTTAGCGGGACTTTGGACGCGCGGAACGAATATATTACCGCTCAAACTAAACGGATACATGATTTTGTCAAGAAAGTACAATAAAAATATAGCGAGCATAGATAAGAATATTCAGAATTGCATTTCCAAAGCGTGGCTAGAAGGAGATATCGACAGCCTATACCGCGAATTCGGAAATACTATCGATATCAGCAAGGGCAAGCCTACCGCTAAACAACTCATAATGCATATTTGCGACAAAATAACTGCAAATTGATTTAACTTTGTCATAATTTGTCTTTTTATCAAATAAAATTTAGTACAACTTCTAAAAAGGCAACAAAGCAATGGGCAAATTTAACGGAATAAAAATCAACAAAGTCTGCATCACACCGTATATTAAAAACTATTTCAAGGAAAACAAACTTTTTATTATAACGTTTTACGGACTGTTTTTATCGGTTTTTGCCATCTCATTATTCGTAGTATTGAACTATGAAAGCGAGTTTACTCACAATAATTATTATCAAATGCTTATGAACGGCGAGTATAGCGTCGTTAAAGTTACGCTGAAATACTTTTTATTCAATCTGCTTTTCGCGTTTTGCTCCATGCTGACCTACCGTAAGAAATATGCGTTTGCGATAATGTATTTCGTCGTAACTTTTATAGCATACCGCCTTGCGGTCAATATTGTCGGCAGTTGGAATTGCAGTTTGTTTCTAAACATTCTCAATACCGTTTTGTTTTACGTTCCCATATACTTACTATTTGTCGTAACGATAGTTACAGTAATTTGCTATATCAATAAAAAATACCTATATTGCAACGGCAACTGTCCTTTAACGCTCAAAAAAATGTTAGGGTTTACGCTTGCCGTAGCCATTGTAGTCGGAATTGCGATAGCGGTTTTTACCGCGATACTTCCAATAATACTTAGACACATTCTCTTCTGATTATTTCATAGATTTTACGCGCAAGAAAAAAGGAGTATCTTTCGATACTCCTAAAAACAATTATTTTGCATATTCGATTTTTCTTACTTCTCTTATCACGTTGACTTTGATTTGTCCCGGATATTCGAGTTCCGCTTCGATTTTCTTTGCAATATCCTTTGCCATAAACGTGGTCGCTTCGTCGTTGACTACTTCCGGCTTGACTATTACCCTGATTTCTCTGCCCGCTTGAATTGCGTAAGACTGTTCTACGCCTTCAAAGGAATTTGCCACGCCTTCGAGTTTTTCAAGTCTTCTAACGTAGTTTTCAAGCGACTCTCTTCTCGCGCCCGGTCTTGCGCCGGATATTGCGTCTGCAGCCTGTACTATAATCGCTTCCAAAGTCGTAGGCTCAACGTCGCCGTGATGCGCTTCGATCGCGTGTATGACGTTGCGTTGTTCCTTAAATTTCTTAGCGATTTCAACGCCTATTGAAACGTGAGTGCCTTCAACTTCGTGGTCAACCGCTTTTCCGATATCGTGAAGAAGTCCCGCTCTCTTAGCCACTTTGACGTCTGCTCCTAATTCGGCAGCCATCATACCCGCTATATAACTAACTTCGAGCGAGTGATTGAGTACGTTCTGTCCGTAACTTGTACGGTATTTCAATCTACCCAAAAGTTTGATAATCTCGGGATGAAGTCCGTAAACGTTTGCGTCAAACGCCGCGTTCTCGCCCGCTTCTTTCATCTGCTGTTCGATATCTCTCTTGACTTTCTCAACCGTTTCTTCTATCTTCGCCGGATGTATTCTTCCGTCAGATACGAGTTTTTCAATCGTAAGTTTTGCAATCTCTCTTCTAACCGGATCAAATCCCGAAACCGTTACAACGTCCGGAGTATCGTCTATAATCAAATCGACGCCAGTCGAATTTTCAATCGCTCTTATATTTCTGCCAACTCTTCCTATGAGTCTGCCCTTCATATCTTCGTTAGGCAACGGCACTACGGAAACTGCGATTTCCGAAGCGTGATCGGCAGCGCATCTTTGAATAGCAAGTCCTATTATATTTTTGGCTTTCTTGTCCGCTTCGTCTTTGGCTTTCTGTTCGATTTCTTTGGCCTTTGCGACAGCATCTCTTTTGACTGTCTCAATGAGTTCGTTCATGAGAATGTCTTTCGCTTCGTTTTGCGTAAGTTGAGCAACTTTTTCAAGTTCCGCCAACATATTAGCGTGAGCGTTTTGCAATTCCTGCTCAATATTATCGAGTTCTCTTTCTTTGTTTTCTAACTGTTTTTTCTTTTCGTCGATAGCGTCGGACTTTTTGTCGATAGCCAACTCTCTTTTGACAAGTTGATCTTCTCTTTGAGCGATTCTTTGCTCGCTTCTGACCATTTCAGCCCTATGCTCCTCCGATTTCTTTTCCCACTCCTTACGGAGTCTGTCTTTTTCTTCCTGCGCTTCGAATTTTGCTTCCTTGAGATATGACTTTGACTCTTCGCGCGCGTCTTTTTTAATACGCTCGCACTCTTCTTTTACTCCACCAACCGTCTTTTTTGCATAAGATTTGTATATCAAAATGCCGATACCAATACCGCCGCCAATACCTAATATGGCTACGACAAGGGCAATCGCCACTACTATACCTGCATCAACCCCAAGGAGAAAATTCAAGCAATTCATACTGAATTCCATTTTTGCCTCCTCTTTATTAAATTTTTAAGTTACAA
>JAIEEW010000033.1 GCA_029067255.1 Clostridia bacterium
CTACTTTACTTAAAATTCTTATCAATTAGGATTGTCTGTCTAAATATTTTGTTGATTTTTTATAATTATTATAGTAAAATAGATTTGAATAGGAAAATACGGAGGTAATTGAGTTGGAGAAAGATAATTTCAACGCGAATGTCGATTTTGTACGCGGACAAGCAGATATGATAGTTCTCTCTGCTCTTTCTGATAATGACAAGTACGGGCTTGAAATACTCAATACTATCCAAGAAAGAAGTCAAGGAATGTATTCCTTGAAACAAGCCACCCTATATAGCAGTTTGAAAAGACTTGAAAAAAACGGATATGTGCATTCTTATGACGGCGACGTATCAAACGGCGCTAAAAGAGTTTATTACGGATTAACCGAACAAGGTCGCGATCACCTTAATAATGATAAGTCATACTGGGAATTTTGCAATTTTTTGATGTCGAATTTGATCTCAGATAGTAAATTTGACCCGCAGAATGAAGAAAAGCCTTTCGACCCTGCAGATTTTAGACCGCTTACTCGCAGAAATAAGGCTTCATCTGATAATGAAAAAGTTGTAATAAAGTATGTTTATTTGCCGCAGGACGCTGCGCCTGAAAATTTTTCTGAAAATAATGAAAGCATCGCTGCCCTGTCTGATGAAGAAACCGAAGATGATTTTCAATCTAAAACGGAAGTAATGGATACTGAGATTGAAGAAAACGCTAGCGACATTACTGAAGTAATAACTGAGAACGTTGAAGATAACGCAAATGTTGTAGAAGAATCTGCAACTGAAAGAGATGCCGAAAATTGCGACCATGCGGAACCAGACAGTGTTGTAGATAAAGAAGACGTTAATACAACTGATGAAGTAAAAGCGGAAGAAAAATTTGAAAATATAGAAACGCCTGAAGATGTTATTGCTGTTGATGAAAATCAGGAGACTGAAAAAAAAGTTAGTGAGCAGGAAACTCCTTCCCCGATTTATCAGCATAAACAATATTTTGACGAAAACAACGAAATTAATTATATATCTTCTTTCTCGGATATGTTTAATTCAATCCCTGAAGATTTGCCTATTGAAGATGAAAAAGAAGAAATTGAATATCTTACAATGAAAGAAATGGTATACAAGTTCCAGTCCAAAGGTATAAACGTTAAGCCATACGATAAAAAAGATACAATGGAGTTTTATGTAAACAGATATTATTATTCTAATAAACTGCATTTACATACTTCTATTATCATTTTTGCCATTTTAGCAGTTGAATTGATCATATCCCATTTGATATGTAATAGAAATGAAAGCAATCGTATGCCGGCATGGGCGTTGATTTTGGCGTTAATTGTAATCGCATTGTACCCTGTTGCGAGATTTGTCATTCACATAATAGATCCGACAAAGAAATCTCCCGCAAATTATAATCCTAAAACAGCGTTGCTATTATCATTATTGCCGATTATAACCTTGCCTATCGTGTTTGCGCTTATGGCATTTGTTGAATTTGGCGCAAATATAAACGATTATTCTTCAATGGAAAGAACAATAGTCTTGCCAAGTATGATGCTTTTTAACGTTCCGCTTTATTTTGTCGTTTACGCTTTGTTGTATAGGACGTATAAGTATCACATTAATTGATAAAATACTAAATACGATTTTGTATTATTTTACAATATTATTTTTATCGTAACAGGATTTTGAAGTAGAATATTGATTTTCATCAATATTTCTACTCTTATTCTTTCTTTTGATAAAAGCCGACGCTTTATCAAATATTTTCATTAAAGCGCTTTCGATTTTACTACTATACTTGAACGCTAAAATAACAACAAGCAAAGTTACGCTTATTATTGCTATCCAAATAGGAATTCCGTAACCTGTAAGCGGAATTGACGATATGCCCTTAAACGCTCCTTCCATAACTAAAATATTAAGCGGTCTAGTGATAAGCATGATTGCAAAGAATTGCCAATAAGTCATATTCGTCATTCCTGCGGCGATGCATAATATATCGTCCGGAAAAAATGGGAAAAGGAACATCATTGTTAAAACAATTTTATCTCTACCCTTTGCAAATTTCATATATTTTTCATATATACTTTTTCCGCAAAGCCAAATCATAAGTTTGATACCAAATTTCCTTCCAAGAAAAAATGCAAACATTGATCCGCCTATTATTCCTATCGAACTATATAAAAGCGTTTTCCAGACTCCGAATAACGCTACGCCGGCAACGGTTGTAATTGCGGCTGGAAGCGGTATTATCGTAACCTGCAAAAATTGTATAACTATAAAAATTAGTCCAGCATAAGCGCCGTATTTAGTCAGAAACGCTTTTATTTTTTCCGAACTGTCAAATTTGGAGTACAGATTGTATTTCAGGATTATAAAATAAACAATCGATGCAATAAATAAAAAAATAGCAGCGCTGATCATCCATCTGGTTAGTTGTTGATAATTTAATCCGACTGCGCAAAAGGCAATTATTATTAACGGTATATTTATAG
>JAIEEW010000034.1 GCA_029067255.1 Clostridia bacterium
GGCGTATATGGATCCCGGTTGGAGCGAACTTACAATGGGGCTTGTCGTAGGCGCTATATTTGTGGTAATGAACTTTGTGTATCAGTTCTTTTACGGTCAGTATTCTATGCTTGCGCAGTTGATGAGTCCGAATTCGCAGGAAAGAGCGAACATCATTTCTATTTCTTCGCTAGTTTATTCTTTGGCGCCTACTATCACTGGCGCGCTTTTCCCGCAAGTTGCGAAATTATTCGATCTTGGACTTTTGGATCAAAACTTTTATAGATTGATATTCCCGATATTGACCGCAGTAGGCGTTCTTATGACTTTGCTGGCATATTTCGGCACAAAGGAAAGAGTTATTGTGCCCAGGAATTACGAAAACAAAGTCAAGTTTGGCGACGCTATGAAAAAGATCGTCAAGAACAAATACTTGTGGATACTCAATATTACGACGTGGTTCCAGTTTGGCAGGGGCGCGCTGAGCGCGGTATTGGTTTGGGTATACGTCTACATATTGCAGAATGATAACTTGTATTCTATAATGTCGTTGGTAATGGGTACCGCATCCGGTATAGGTATGTTCCTTGCTCCGTTTTTGATAAAAGCGTTTGGCAAGCGTAACGTTTCTATTTTCTGTAACCTTATAATGGGCGCGGCGTCCGCGATTTTGATATTCTTCCCGAGCAACGTAGTTTTGCTGTTCGTGTCCACTTATATAGTCTTCTGGGGCGCGGCAGTACAAATTATTTCTCAACCCGCAATGAACGCCGACGCGCTCGACTATCAGCAGTACGCGACAGGCGACAGATACGAAGGTATGTCGGGCAATTTGGGTATGATAGGTCAGATAATCGCTTTGGGAACGGGATTTATAATCCCCGCAGTGTACGAAACCAACGGACTTTTGGACGACTATGATATTTTGTTCGATCCTATCATACGCGAGCCGCTGTTCAGAACGCTAGCAATAATTTCAGTCGTATTTTCCGCATTGTGCGCTTTGCCTTTCTTCTTCTGGGATCTTAACGAAAAGAAACACGCTAAGATAATTGAAGAACTCAAAGAAAGAGCGGCGAAAGACAACGTCGAACATGGATACGAGCATGAATCAGTATTGTCTTCCGGCGAACATTTTGACGGAACGGATTCCTTGGAATTGGAAGCAGCCGCTGAAAAGGAACGCGTTGAAATGGCGGACAACGTCGATTTGACAGTAGACGAAGGGACTACTGAAGTAGTCGAAGATTCTTGCGAAAGCGAAGAACAGACGGGCAAAGGCGAAAAGGAGAACGAAGTATGAAAAAGAAGTTGATAACATTGATCATTGCCGTACTCGTCATAAGTACGCTTGCAGTATGCCTTACGGGATGCAACGTTAAAATGGCCGCCGAAGACGCTTGGACGGAATACGACGAAGCGATCGCGGAAAGTCTTACTTACGCCGAAGGCAAAGATTATTACGTAAAATATAAATACAAAGACGAAGCGAGCGGCGCGACGGTTACGCAAAAACTTAACGTAACGTACGTCAACTCGTATATAGACGACTGGGACGAATATATTCTCGTCAATAGGCAGGCGGAAAAGTCATACACCGCAAATACCGAATACGTTACTACGTATTACGGTTATGCTTTGAAATCCGGAGTCAAGGCTAGAAAATCTACAAAGGAAGATTATTTCAAAGGCTACTTTTATTCTGTCAAAGACGGCGATAAGACTGTAAACGTAAATGCGAATTTAGAAAACGACGAAGAATTCTTTTCTTTGAAAGCGGGAGATAGCGTTGACGGAAAACAGATTACCGCAGATGAAGAGATAGCGAAATATACTCTTGCAAACGTGCTTGCTACTCTCGACGGTCTCAATAAGGATACGGCAGAATTGCTCTCAGCCACAAAAAACGGAACGGTCGTTACACTAAACTTGGCGGTCAAGGACTCCGAACAGTATTATGGCAAGTACAATGACAAAGATAATTCGCTTACCGTTCAAATAACAAAGGGAAGAATAACTAAGATAAGCAATTCGGACGGAACTTATTTTATCAACTATGCGGGACCGAAGATAAATTTGGTTCGTTAAAAAATTAGATTCTTTTGCTATCTCAGAATGACGGGAGAGTATACAGGTGAAGTAAACTCTACCCGTCTTTTCAATTATACGGAAAGCCTGTCGGCATAGGACTAGATTCTTCGACTACGCTTAAATTTCCCGACCAAACGCAAAATCTTGGCTACGCTCAATTTTGGTCGGACTTAAAGCGGAAAGCCTGTCGGCATAAGACTAGATTCTTCGACTACGCTCAGAATGACGGGAGAGAGAACAAATGTTGTAAGTTCTACCTGTCATTTGTAATTATACGACAATTAGATTGAATTGATAAGATAATAAAGTTAAAAATTTTATTATCGTCATATGAGAGAACATAGCAACAATTCTTTACCCGTCATATTGAGCGGAGCGATAGCGGAGTCGAAATATCTAGTTAATAATAATCAGTATGGAAGTCTGACTAAAATCAGAGCGAAGCGTAGATTTTATGTTTGCTCTAGAAATGCGAAGTCGAAATATCTAGTCTAATAACAATCAGTATAAAAGTCAGAATTCTAATCATAAATATATATCAATATATAATATAATAG
>JAIEEW010000035.1 GCA_029067255.1 Clostridia bacterium
ACAATACTTTGTCAATTTACCCGCAAGATCAATCACTTTCTGCCTTGCCAACTCGCTAGTATGCGGATAACTGTGGTAATGAATTCCGTAAATCTCCATTCCGCGTCTCGCCATTCTGTATCCAGCCACAGGGCTGTCGAATCCGCCACTTAGCAGCAGCATACCTCTACCGGCAGTTCCTACAGGCATTCCTTGCGCGCAATCAATTTTTTCAGAGAAAATATATGAGTACCCATTCTCTCTTATATCAACACATATTTCACTTTTCGGATAATATAAATCAACCGTCAATTTGCTATTTATTGACAATAAATATCCGCCAAGCATCGCGGAGATCTGCATACTGTTCTTATCCAACCGCTTATCTGCGCGCTTTGTCGTTACTCTAAACGTACCGTCGACGGGCATATATTCCGTTATTGCTTCTTTTAGATTTTCATAACTCGTAGGTAATTTCGTCGCAATTGAAAGCGAGTGCAATCCAAACACTTTGCCAACTCTTTCCACTATTTCGTCTTGCATATTTTCGGCAAAATCTTCAATATAATATCTATTCTGAGTGCGAATAAATTTATACTCAATACCCGTCAAAACTTTCTTTATATTCTCTATCAATCTTTTTTCAAATAAGTTTCTATTCTTACCTTTAAGAAAAATTTCCCCATATCTCAACAGAACAACTTTCTTCTTTTCCATAATTACCTCAATTTTAATCTTGTAAGAATACAATCATCCTTACCGTTTGATTTATTCTGATATTTAATAAGTTCTTCCAAACTACTAGCCAAAGCCGATATAAACTCATCGATCTCTGTTTTTGTATTTTTTTCGCAAAAACTTATTCGAAGCATTCCTTGCGAATAGTCGTCGCCAATTCCCAGAGCCGACGGTATTCTTTTTGTGGATTTTTTAGCGCTACAGGCAGAACCGGTACCGACAATTATCCCCTTATCTTCTATACAATGCACCAACACTTCGCCGCGAGCGCTATTAAGCGCAAATGAAAACACGTATGGAGACGAATTTTCCATATCAGTGTTGATTTTTAAGTTATCAAAAGAATCTATAAGCCTGCCATACAAATAATTTCTTAAATCAGCGACCTTTGAATAATTATCTTTAATATTTATAAAATTGCGTTGTACAACATCAGCAAAAGCCATTATCGACGCAACGTTTTCCGTTGCAGACCTAATGCCTGATTCTTGACCGCCGCCGAAGACAAAAGTCTTCAAATAAATACCGCTTCTACAATACAAAGCGCCTATTCCTTTCGGGCCGTGAACTTTATGCGCGCTAACTGTGTACAAATCTACCCCCAGGGATTTCACGTTCACAGGAAATTTTCCGTAAGCCTGTACGCCGTCGGAATGAAAAATCGCTCTTGGAGATTTACTCTTTATAAGTTCTGAAATTTTTACAAGATCGTTCAACGCTCCGGTTTCGTTACAAACGTGCATAATCGACACCAACACTACTTTTTCATCCAAAAGTCCTGATAATTTCTCCAAATCGGTTCTTCCAAATTTATCGCATGGAGCAAAAACCACGTCGTACCCGCGAACCTTTAATTCCAACGCAGTATTGTATACAGCGCTATGTTCGCTAGATCCCACAATAATTTTGCCGGATTTCGCTCTCAATGAACATAAAAGCGCAATATTATCCCCTTCGCTTCCTGATGCGGTAAAAATTATCTCTTCTCCTTTCGCGCCCATAGATTTAGCGATAACATTTCTCGCATTCTTAATTGCATTTCCACATTCCATCGACTTTCTATACAAAGCGGACGGATTGTAAAAGTTATTTACGCTAAATTCTTTTATAATGTCTAAACATTTTTCATCCAACTGCGTAGTCGCCGCGTTGTCAAGATAAATCATGCGCCACCTCAATCAACGAATACATATAATCGTCTAGATTCAATAAGTATTTTTTACCCGATAATTTTAACACATATCTACTCTCCGCGCAACCATTCGGGGATAAGGCAATAATTTTTCCGTAATCGTTTCCAACGCAATACTTTTCCAAATTTAATTTATCGCAATCGCTTTCAAATACGGTCTTAATCATAATCCCATATGATTTAGCAACCTTCAAAACACCGCCGTCAAATTTAATTATCAACTCATAGCAAAGAAAAATAGTACAAAATTGAATTATCAAAATCAAAACCAGAGCAACAGAATAATAAATTAAATCAAAATAGTTTCCATTCCCCAAACAAGCAATCACTCCTATAATTATTGTTAAAAGTCCAATCAAACAAATTATTAGAAGAATACTTTTCAAGATTAACCTATCTTGATTTGCGATCTTTTGCGTGTATTTAATTTTTTCCATCTCAAACTTGTTCATATTCTTTAATTCAAAGTAGCAATCGTAACTCCGCTTTCGCCTTCTCCGTACTTACCCAATCTAAATGATTTGATATGCGCAGACGATTTCAAATACTCTTGAACAGCCTTTCTCAATATTCCCGTTCCTTTACCATGCACAATTCTTATTTCTTCACAATTATGCAGCATTGCTTCGCTGATATAATTATCAAGATTAAACAACGCTTCGTCAACGCGTTGTCCAATTAGATTTATCTCAAATGAAAACGGCTTGTTGGTAAATTCCTTACTCAAAGTAACTTTGACTTGCTCTTTTTCCATATGCAAATCAACTCTTTGACAATTATCAAATTTAACGTTGGTAGTCAATATGCCCATCTTGACTTGATATTCTCGCTTTTTATCATTTATCTTCTGCACTTCCCCTACTTTTTCAAGAGATTTTACAAATACGTTATCACCTACTTTAATTTCACCGTCAATGAAATCATAGGAATTTATCGGTTTTTCTTCATCGACACGAATATCACCTAGTTTCTTCTTTAATCGCCTTGCCTCAAACAACGCTTCTTCGTCGCCTTTTTTCACTTGTTCCTTTAACTCTTCCAGCAAATCTTCCGCTTCGTCTAAATAATCGGATAAAAGATCCTTTGCTGATTTCCGCATCTTCTCTTCCAATTTGCGCTTTTGTTCATTTAAGTCTTCCAATGCCTTTTTCGCTTCCTGTGTCGATTTTTCTGACATTTCGTAATTTTCTTTTGCCTTGCGCTCATACTCTAATGCGTCGCGTCTGGATTTTTCTGCTCCTTTTATAACGTTATCAAACGCGATCTTATCTTTCGACAATCTACTTCTAGCGCCATCGACAACACATTGCTTCAAACCCAACGCCGTTGCTATTTCCAAAGCGTTGGAAGACGCCGAATGCCCCATTATAAGCCGATACGTCGGAGCAAAAGTCTGCGGATCAAAGTCCATTCCTGCCATAGCAACGTCTTTTTCAGCAAAAGAATATTCTTTCAACTCATTATAGTGAGTACTTGTTATCGTTTTACATCCCTTATTCTTAAAATAGTCTATCAAACTTATCGCCAAAGCGCTACCTTCTGTCGGGTCTGTTCCGCCGCCTAATTCATCCAATAGTAACAGACAATTCTCGCTGACGTGATTAGCAATATAAATCAAATTTGTTATATGAGAAGAGAACGTCGATAAGTTCTGCTCAATGTTCTGCTCGTCGCCAATATCGCAAAACACATTTTCAAAAATTGCCAATTTACTATCGCCGTCGCACGAAGGAAATATACCGCTTGCGACCATCAACGAAAGAATCCCCACCAATTTAAGACAAACTGTTTTACCGCCGGTATTCGGTCCGGTGATCAATAACGTATTATACTCGCCACCTATGCTTACAGACACAGGTACGACTTTTTCTTTATCAATTAACGGATGTCTACCATCTATGATATTAACGTTGCCACTATTGTTGATCTCAACTCGCTTACCTTTAATCTCCTGCGCATATCTAGCCTTTGCAAAAATCGCATCAATATTAGCAATCGTTTTATAAGAAAGCGTCAACATTTCGCATACGTAAGTGATTTTTTGTGAAAAAAACTGTAAAATCCTTTCAATTTCGTTATTTTCTTCCGCATTCAAGGCTCTTAACTCATTGTTTAACTCCACAATTGCCATAGGTTCAACGTAAACAGTTGCGCCAGATGACGATTGGTCGTGTACCAATCCTTTAATCTGCTTTGAATACTCGCTCTTCAATGGTATAACGTACCGATTATTACGCATTGTAATCAAAGAATCTTGCAAATAACTACTGTAATTAGAAGACGTAACGTAAGAATTAAGTTTTTGGCGAATCCGCTCATTGCAATTTCTTATACTTTGACGAATAGATTTTAACGCAGAAGAAGCATTATCACTTACTTCGTTTTCACCAAGAATACTCTGGTAAATGCTATTTTCTAACTCATTTTCAATAAATAAGTTAGCGATCAACGCTTTAATATCCCCTAATTCTCCATCATTTATTTGATTTATCGCCCCATAAAGCAATCTCGAAGTACGTAATAATCTACCTACTTTTAGTATATCTGCGCAAGACAGCGTAGCGTGTTTACTTGCGTTATTCAATATTTCTGACATGTCGTCAACAGAAAATGTAGGCGATACACAATGCTCAAACATAACTTTGTACGCTTGCTCCGTTAAATCCAACAAATACTCCGCCTGCTCCAGTCCTATTGCAGGTTTTATGGATAAAACGGTATTTTTTGCAATATCGGACGACGTATAATTTGCAATAGCCGATAATATCTTGTCATATTCCAGTATTCGCAAACTTTTCCTGTTTATAAACTTGCCCATAAACTCATTTTACTCCCCTAAATAAATGTCCATAAGTAGAATTATCGACACTTACGCCACTTTTTTTAACAAAATCATTTATTATATTTACTATTTCGTCTTGACTGCAATACCTTAAATCTAAATAAAAATTGCTATTTAAGAGCGATAATTTATTCCTAACGTCCACAGTCTGTTGATTGTATAATTCAAATTGACAATATTTAAACTTCAATCTCCTTACTTTATATTCCCCGCGCTTATCAAAATATGAAAAGTTTTCATCGTATTTACAATTAGAACAGTCGCATCGAGTACTTACCTGTATTGGACAATGCAACAACGTCATAATCGGCAATTTTCCAAAACCGTATATCAACGCATTATCAATTAATTCGTTTTTATTTAATTCAATTGAATTTACAGCGCAGTCTAGCCCTAGAATATTCCGATAATTATCATTGTAAATATTTAGTCCAATCCCGCCTAATATTTCCTTATTAAATTCTTTCGCCAAGTAAACAGCGTAAAGATTATCTGCAACAATTCCGTCAAATAGTTCAATACAATTTTTAAGCATTTTTGCAATTATATCGTAGTCATCACCACGCGCAACTCTCGGCAATTTTAGAAATATTTTTTCTATATTATTCTTAATTAACCCATCTTTTAGAATAATATTAAGGTTTTTAGCCAAATTTATGCTAATTGGCAAACATAATCTGATTTTAGAATTTAGTTTACTAAGCGCCAAGAAATCCTGCTCTTTCCCATCAACTTCCACGTAAATATTGTTGGATGCAGCGTAAGGTTTAGCGCGCAAATATTGCGACAATGAATTATCAAACGTTACCGCTTGTCGCGCTTGCTCAAAATTCTCTATGAGTTTTTCTCGCAGTTTTTCTACCGCTTCTCGTCTTAAATTATTAAGTGTCGACTTAGGAATAAAACAAGGCTTACTCCTGTCAGTTTCAAACTCAATATCTTGCTCCGAACTTTCAAAGTCGCTTTCGCCCAACCTTAGCAATTGCTCAGATACACTTTCCTTCGACGCTCCGCAAGATTTTGCTTCTTGAACAGTATCTCCTATGACAATAGATTCAACTCCCCTGCTTTCTGCTCTTAATTCCAACCGTTCGCCCACATTTGCTTTTAATACAAATTTTATGGATAATTTAGGCGAAATATTGTTATATTTATCTATTTGAATTTTTTCAGAAGTCAAATAAACTTTGCTTCCCAAATCAAATTTTTTATTTCCATAAATATAATATAATTCGTTTATCTTTTTTAAATTATCTACGCTAAATCCGCCGAGTTCCTTACCATTTTTTATGATTTTGACTCCGTCGCCAATATTTAGTTCGCTTTTATATTTAATTTTGAGCGCGCCCTTGTCAAATCCCACTACTTCGCCAATCTCTTCTCCAATATTTCCGTTTACTTTTTCAAAAATTATATCCTTACTGTTTTCATAATTATATCCGAGCGTGAAATTGCCCCTGTTATACGCCCGTTTTAATGATGAATAATCAATTTTTTCATTCTTAGAAAGCAAAACGTTGTCTGCCGCTTTTCTGTATTGAGCGACGACGTTTCCGACATAATGCGGTTGCTTCAATCTGCCTTCAATCTTCAAACTATCGACACCTGCGCAATATAATTCTTCTATTTTATCTATAAG
>JAIEEW010000036.1 GCA_029067255.1 Clostridia bacterium
GAATATAGGCGAAAAATCTATACAGCCGTCTCCGGGAACGGTAAACGCGCCTTCTCTCACGCCTTGCAAGAATGAAAGTCTTTCCTTTCTAACTTTGTCTACAACGTTCTTTCTTATATCTTTGAGATGAACGTGCTTAACTCTTTTGACGTGTTTTTTCAACACTTCGATATAGTCTGCGCCGCAATACGCCAAATGCCCGCTGTCAAACAAAAGCGAGAATTTGTCCGGATCGGTCATATCCATCATTCTGTCCACTTCTTCGGCGCTTTGGACGACAGTGCCCATGTGATGATGGAACACGAGATTTATCCCCATGGAATTCGCTATCTCGCCCAGTCTGTTCATGCCTTTGGCAAACTTCTCCCATTCGCTATCGCTCATGACGTATTTGTTTTCGAATACGGGAGTATTCATTTGTCCTTGAATACTGTAACTTTGCTCAGACGCGCCTATTACTTTCGCGCCCATCGCTTTAAGAAAATTACACTGAGCGACAAACTCTTTTTCCACTTCTTCCATAGGTTTTGTCAATACGAAAGAAGAAAACCACTGATTTGCTATCGTCAGATTTCTCATGTCCAACGCTTTTTTGAGAACGGTAGTATCTTTGGGATATTTGTTGCCAACTTCGCAACCTACGAATCCCGCCAACGCCATTTCGCTTACGCATTGCTCAAACGTGTTTTCCGCGCCCAAATCAGGCATGTCGTCGTTCGTCCACGCAATCGGAGCGATACCTAGTTTTATCTTTTTCTTATCCATAATTCCACCTTTTTAGCAATCAATATTTTCTTGCTTTTTCAAGCATTTTTTCTTTATTAGCCAAAGCCGCTTTTGCTTTCTGACTGCGCGGGTTTTTAGTGCAACCTACGTTCCACCAACCGTCGTAACCGTGGGTCATTGACTTTGGCAAAACCTTTATATCAATCAACGTGGAAGTAGTTTGTTTCAAAGAATCCGCGATAGCGTCGCGAAGTTCTTTTTCGTTACGCGCCGTATAAGTTACAAAACCGTAACCTTTCGCGCTCATAGCGTAATCAATATTCATAAACTTACCGCCGCGTATAGGCTTGTCGCCGTCGCGATAACGCAATTCCGTGCAAAGCGCGTCTACTCCTTGATCCATTTGCAGATTGTTGATACAACCGAAAGACGCGTTGTCGAAAAGCAATACGTTCATCTTAATGCCTTCTTGAAGCGCGGTAACCATTTCGGAATGCAGCATTAGATAACTTCCATCGCCGACCATAGCGTAAACTTCTTTATCAGGTTGCGCCATTTTGCTTCCCAGACAGCCCGCTATTTCGTAACCCATACATGAATAGCCGTATTCCATGTTGTAAGAATCCTTGCTATCGCTCGTCCACATTCTTTGCAGATCGCCGGGCAGACTTCCCGCCGAACCTACTATTATCGCATCTTTGGGGATACATTCTCTGATTACGCCTATCGCCGCAGTCTGCGCCATCGCTTCGCCGTGCGCTTTGATAAAGTCTTCGACGACGTCGGGCATATGCGCGTCTATCTCCGGCTTATAGCCTTTGTTTACGCCGATATGGGTAAGTCTGTCCATCTCTTTATCCCAGTCGGCTTTCGCCTTTTGTATCTCGTCTTTATACCCGCTCTTATAGCCGTCCAAAAGAGCATCCAAAGCGATAACGCCCGCTTTTGCGTCCCCCACCGCTTTGACAGCGTCGAGTTTTGACGCGTGGAAATCTGACATGTTCAAAGTTACTACTTTCTTATCCGCGTAAAGCGATTTCGACGCCGTTGTGAAATCTGTAAATCTCGTGCCTACTGCAATTATCAAATCGCAGTCTTTTGCAAGGGTATTCGCGGAAGAATTTCCCGTTACTCCCAGACCGCCTACGTTGAGCGGATGGGAAGATCTTATGGCTGTTTTTCCCGCCTGAGTTTCGCAGAAAGGTATATTGTGTTTTTCGCAAAACTCGGCGACAACTTCGCCCGCTTCGCTGTATTTTACTCCGCCGCCTACGATAAGCAAAGGCTTTTTGCTTTTATGTATCTCGGCAGCCAAATCTTTCAACTCTTCAACAACGGGAACGGGTCTGCTTATCCTATTCACCCTTTTCTTAAAGAAATCTGCGGGGAAATCGTAACATTCGCCCTGAACGTCCTGCGGCATTGCGATCGCTACCGCGCCGGTATGGGCGGGATCGAGCAAAACTCTTATTGCGTTGAGCATAGCGCTCATCAACATTTCCGGTCTTGTTACTCTGTCAAAATATCTCGTTACCGCCTTAAACGCGTCGTTTGTAGTTACCAGCGCGCTGTAAGGCTGCTCTATTTGTTGCAACACGGGATCGGGTTGACGGGTAGCGAAAGTATCGCCCATAAAAAGCAATAGCGGGATGTTGTTGGCGGTAGCCGTTCCTGCCGCCGTAACCATATTAGCAGCGCCCGGTCCTATCGAAGATACGCAAGGCAGGATCTTACGTCTGTTGTTTTGTTTCGCGTAAGCGACGGCGACTTGCGCCATACCCTGCTCGTTCTTGCCCTGATATACTTTCAAAGAGTGTTTGCCCATGGAAAGCGCCTCGCCTATTCCCAACACGCAACCGTGTCCGAATATGGTAAACACGCCTTCGACAAGTTTATTTTCTACTCCGTCGAAACTGACGTACTGGTTATCCAAAAACTTTACGACAGCCTCTCCGACGCTCATTCTTTCCGTCTTCATATTCTCTC
Source organism: Clostridia bacterium (assembly GCA_029067255.1). Lineage (GTDB taxonomy): Bacteria > Bacillota > Clostridia > Christensenellales > UBA3700 > RACS-045. The sequence goes on from JAIEEW010000036.1 coordinate 2,713, forward strand.
CTTATTTCTCCCAGTATTCGTATCTGGGATCTACTATTCTTGTCTTATCCCACGGATTGCCGTCAAGATGACGTATCATCCAACAGCAGTACATAGGATAACCCGGCGCGGTAACCTGAACGTGAGTTTTGCCGCCGGGGAAACATCCCGCGCTTCCGTCTACTATTGTATGCGGTTCCATTTCTCCTATAAAGCACGCGCCGAACGCTTCGGGCGTAGGCATTTTATAATAGTATACTTCGGGCTGGGGATGAGAATGCGGAAGATAACTCCACCACCTTCCCTGTCTTGCCAGCACTTCTCCGACTACCAAATTCGAATACGGCGCGTTTGAATAATCAAAAATAGTATTGACGTCGCGTACCGCCGTATTCTCCCACAAGCCTTCGCAAGACACGCTTACTATCACGTCTTTTTTGTCGTAAAATTTTGCGGGGAAAATCTTTTCGTTGGTAGTAGCCAAATATATTATTTCGCTGTCTTTCGACGCTTTTACCGTCAAAGTATTGCCTTTGCAGACGTGCATACATATCGGCAAATCGTCGAATACTCCGCTGCGCTCGCCTTTGCCTACAAGATCTGCGCATTGCATTTCTACCGCGCCTTCGGTAAGCAATACGCACATTTCTTTTTCTTTTTCCGAGTAAACAACGCTTTCGCCTGCGGCAAGTTTGACTACAAGAATATCCATCAGCATATCCTTGTTTTTGCCATCCATTTTCGCTATAGTTTTTACTCCGTTTTTATTATACTTAGGATAATTGAAAGCCATGATATACTCCTTTTATTCTCGCGCTATCATTTCGCCGAATTCTTTCTTTTCGTCGGCGATAAATTTTTCCAACTCCGCGACAGTCGGCATAAACTCCGAACAGCCGTGCGCCGATACCAGCATAGACGCGGACGCCGAGCCGAGTTCCAAACACTCTATCATTTCTTTGCCTTCAAACAAACCGTACAAAAACGCGGAGCCGTAACCGTCGCCGCCGCCAAACGACTTGAACGCCGTAACGGGGAAAGACTTTATATTGTATTTCTGACCGTCGTAGGTATGCGCCGTGCTGCCTTTTTTGCCGTGCTTGATTATCACAATCTTCGCTTGTTTTGCAAACCAGTATTTAGCAGTCTGTTCGTCGTCCATATCGGGAGCAAAAATCGATTGCGTCAAATCGTACTCTTCTCTCGATCCCATTATTATATCCGCGTGCTCCGCAACGGCGGTATAATACACGGCGATTTCGTCCTTGCTCTTCCAGTTGTACGCTCTGTAATCTATATCGAAAATAACTTTCGTATTGTTCTTTCCCGCAAGTTGGACGGCCTTTAAGCACGCTTCTCTCGACGGGCTTTGCGCAAGCGCAGTGCCGGAAATCAATATCGCTTTCGCGCTCGCTATATACTCTTCGTCTACGTCTGACGGATCAAGCGTAAGGTCGGCTATCCCGTCTCTGTACATAAGAATACTGCTTTCCGTCGGCGAAAGTATTTCGGTAAAAGTAAGACCGAGTTTCTCGCCGTTCTTCGCTCTGGTTACTCTCGACACGTCGATGCCTTCGCTTGCAAAAAAGTTTGTAACGTAATCGCCGAATTGATCGTCCGATACCTTGCCTATAAAGCCGACTTTTTTGCCCAGTCTTGCTAGTCCGACCGCAACGTTGGCGGGCGAACCGCCGAGATATTTTCTGTACTGTTGACTTTCAGACAACGGTTTGAAGTAATCAAGCGGATTGAAGTCTATCGCTATCCTGCCTACCGCTATCAAGTCGTATTTTCTGTCTTTTTCAAAACTGACGTATTGCATATCTACCTCTTATTGTATTTTTGTTAAATATCAAACCGACCGTCGACCTATTTGGGTTGACAGAGCCGGATAATTTTCGTCGCGACGTCTTCCACCGCTTTGATCGCGTAAGGAAGATACGTTTTGGGATCGTAAGTCGAGCCTTCGCTCGCCAAGCCCTTTTTCAAACCTTCGGTAAATGCCTGTCGCAAATGCGTGGCAAAATTTATCTTGCTTATACCCGCGTCTATACACGCTCTTATAACTTCGTCCGAAAGACCGCTCGCGCCGTGCAGTACCAGCGGAATATCTACCACTTGCGCAATCTCTTTTATCCTATCTATCGCTATATGCGGTTCACCTTTATACACGCCGTGCGCCGTACCTACGCCTATCGCAAGAGAATCAACGCCGGTTCTTGCGACAAACTCTTTCGCTTCCGCAACTTCCGTATATTTTATCTCGCCTTCCGTTTCTTCCTTTCCGCCAATCGTACCCAACTCCGCTTCCACGCTGACGCCTTTCGCGTGAGCAAGCGCGACTACCTTTTGGGTCAACGCTACGTTTTCTTCAAAATCAAGCATAGATCCGTCTATCATAACAGACGTATATCCCGCCTGTATGCACTGCTCGCATATTTTTACGTCGCCGCCGTGATCGAGATGGACGGATATATCCGCTCCGCCTTTGTATATGGCGCGGACTAAGGAACTGTAAGTAGAGATACCGCCGTATTTCAATGTTTTGGGAATAGTCTGAATAATTGTCGGTTTGCAAGTTTTCTCAACGGCGTTAAGCACGCCCAAAACGCTTTCCAAATTGTCTACGTTGAAAGCAGGAACAGCGTAACCGTCCCTTTTTGCTTGAATAAGCAAATCCGCGTTAGTAACGATCATACTAAATTTTCCCCTGTGCCAAATCGTTTTTCTACTGCTATTATACTATTCCCGCCAAACGATGTCAATATCTAATTAAAAAATTTTTACCGATTTCGACATATAATCTTAATAAAGTTTAATTCAGCAAATTACACGTTTTTACCGCAAATCACACGATTTTAGGCAATATTTTAAGGATTTTATTGCGTTTTTACATTTTTAAAAGCAAATTATTATAACCGATTTGTCCATATATTTGCGTATCGTCCATATTTTCCGTATACATAAATATACGCCGCGGATTAGCGCGACGCAATATTTATCATTATTGAAAGTTTGGATACTATTTAAAAAATTTACTTATTGTTTCCGAGCATCTTTTTCATTTCGTCGAATTCGTAATCATGATGTTTGTTCCAAAATGCCCACGCCGAAGACGTCGTAACATAGAAAGGTTTGACTTTTCCGCGATATATTTTCTGCGGGCAGACTTTTGCGCCCAAATTATCGAAATGCTTACGCATATTTTCAAGACGATTTTCAAAATCCTTATAATTTTTTTGCGACTCGTCAGTCCAACATACTTCGGAAAATGCTATAAGTCTAGCGTACGTTAACATATCCAACTTATCTTCGTCGACAATAAATTCGCACCATTGCGGTATCTCCATACCCAGTACGTTGGAATCGTCGTCCGTCAATTTTCTTGCCGAGAACGAATACGTCTTTTTCAACGGACGCATACTGAACGAGTGGTCCATATAGACGTACGGACAAAGCGAAAGCAAACACTGCCCCCCGTCGCTCATCCATTCTTTTTCGTTTTTGTTTCCAACTGAATATTTCCACCACCACTGCGCTACGATATCTTTATCCATTATGTCGCGCGCGTCCAAAATCTCGTTCCAGCCTATCATGCGCTTGCCCTTACTTTTAAGATATTTGGCAATCTGAATATTGAAGTAACCTTGCAAAGCGTTTTCGTCTTTTAGTCCCAGTTCTTTTATCTTTTTCTGGCAATCGGGACATTGTTTCCATCTGGTCTTTGGCGCTTCGTCCCCGCCTATATGGAAATAGCGTCCGGGGAAAATTTCGCACAGTTCGTCTATTACGTCTTTTGCAAAATCGTAGATCGCGTCTTTTCCGCAGCAGCATATATTATCCATTACGCCGTATCTGCAAGATACTTCGGTATCTTCTCCGCGACAGGAAAGTTCAGGATAACAGGAAATCGCCGCAACCATGTGTCCAGGCATATCTATTTCGGGTACGACTTCTATATGCCTTTTTGCAGCGTAAGCGACAATCTCTTTCATATCGTCTTGCGAATAAAACATTCCTTCGCCGTATTTTTCGTCTTTTGTTATCTTTTTGCTTAAATCTTCCGACGGATGATAAAGCGCGGAACTTCTTCTTGTCGTTCCTTTCTGCGTAAGCAACGGATATTTTTTTATCTCCGCTCGCCATCCCTGATCGTCAGACAAATGCCAGTGAAATACGTTCATTTTGACGTCTGCCATAACGTCTAGCAACTGCTTGATTTTCTCCTTTCGCCAAAAGTGTCTGGAACAGTCAAGCATAAATCCCCTGTATGGGTATTTCGGAGAATCCTTAACGTCCGCCCAGATTGCTCCTTCGCTATCCATCATCTGTCTTAAAGTTACGTGCGCGTAAAACGCTCCGCTGTCAGTCGCAGCGCCGATTGTAATTTCATCTTTTCCGCGCTTGATTTCATAACCTTCGTTGGCTATATTTTCGTCCTTTACGAATACTACTTTGGTATTTTCGCCGCCATTGAATTTGCTCAAATACTCTTTCAGCAACTCGCAAGACTGATGAAAATCTCCTTCTATAATCGTGTTTTTGCCTATACTTATTTTTTCGCCTTTCTCGTCGATTCTTTTCGGCAACGGTATCAAATTCATAATCCATTCTCCCTATATCGTTATATATTATATTGTATCATCAAACGCGCGCGATTTCAAGACCGTTTTGCGTGTATTATAGAATATATACTATATGTCGGATATTAAATTACGCTGAATTATCAGATGAGTTTTCAATGTTTTTTGTCGATTATATACTGGCAATATGCGAGTTCTTCAAATCCTTCTCGTTTGTACAGCCTTGTCGCGCCATCGTTGGATTGCTCCACTTCCAGTCTTATGCGAGCAAAATCTCCGTATTCTCTCTTTATAAAAGTTATGAATTCCCTGCCCAATCCCTTGCTTCGGTATTCAGGTAAAACGTAAATCTCTTCTATCCATGCGACGTTGCCCCCTGCTTCGTTGCTGTAAGTATACGCCATCAATGCATAGCCGGCAGTATCGTTGCCGTATTCGAGTATAAAGACGTCGAGATACGGACTGGATTTCTCGGCTTCGTCAAGCGTCTTTGCGTAATTTTGTTCAGGAATCTTATGGAGTACCGCAGGCGATGAGTAAAACTCTCTCATCATGTTCAATACTTTGTGCCTGTCTTCACAACGGTATTTTCTAATCATGATTTATCTCTCTCCTTTTACTTAACGTAGATATTATATCAAATAATCAAATTTTACTCAATAATATTTATTTTAACGTGTATTTTGCGTTTTGTCGTGCTATAATAATTTTAGACGAAACAATTCGTTTCGATAAAGGAGAATGAAATATGGCAGTAATCGAATTGACCAAAGATAATTTTGACAAAGAAGTAGTCGAGTGCAATATCCCCGTACTTATAGACTTTTGGGCGTCCTGGTGCGCTCCTTGCAGAATGCTGTCCCCCACCGTCGACGAAATCGCCGAAGAACGTTCGGACGTTAAGGTCTGCAAAGTCAACGTCGATAAGCAAAACGAACTTGCAAGCGCATTCCACGTTTCCAGTATTCCCATGCTAGTCGTAATCAAAGACAAAAAAATCGTTGATTCCAGCGTCGGCGTTATCCCCAAAGATAAAATATTGAAAATGTTGGAAGTTTAATCACAATAAACATTTTAAGCACAAACGTAAAGCGCGCCGTCGGCGCGTTTTATTTTTTACAGGTCTTACTTTAGAAGAAATGCGTCTAAATACTTAATAAAATAGGTGCGTCGTTTCCTTTGGTTAACTAACTATTATTTGGGGGGAATTTTGAAACTACTTATATTAGGATTAAGTTGTAGTGGCAAAACAACCATATCAAATCATCTTTCTAAAATACTAAAAATTCCTTGTTATCATTTGGATTCGTATTATTGGGAAAGTTGTTGGATAAAAAATGCCAAATTTGATATAAATGAGATTATTAATTTAAAAGACTGGATAATAGATGGCAATTACTACAAAGAAGAATTTATAAGGAGATTGAACGAAAGCGATTTTATTATTTATTTAAATGTTGGATTAATAAAGAGATTATGTCGAATGATAAATAGGCATATACGATACAAAAAGAATCCAGACTTATTTGATCCTATTTCAAATAGAATTAATTTTCAGTTTATAGTATCCACAATAAGAAAACATTTGTTTATTCAACCAAAAATATTGCGATATTTAAAAAGGTATTAT
>JAIEEW010000037.1 GCA_029067255.1 Clostridia bacterium
GGTTTGCACCACAAGACCTTTCAACTCCTTTGAAATGGGCGGCAACGTAGACGGTATGCTCGGCGACGAAATCACGTTGGCGGAAGTATTCAAAAATGCCGGCTATGCAACTGGCGCGTTCGGCAAGTGGCATTTGGGCGATTACGGCGAGTATCTTCCTACAAATCAAGGTTTTGATTACTTCTACGGCTCGCATTACGTCAACGATATGACGCCGTTTTATTACGTTGAAGAAAGCGACGGCAGATATGAAATTGTAAATGGCGGAACAAAGATCGATCAAACGATGCTGACGCAATACTGTCATAGTTCTATAAGCGGTTGGATAGATTCCGTTGTGAAAGGAGAAGCGACACAAAGCAACGATACTTATGATGCAGGCACGCCGTTTTTTGCGTACTACGCTACGCCATGGCCGCATGCTCCTATCTATGCTGGCAGTCCAACTCAAAAGCCGGAGTATAGTTACAATTACAACACTCATAGGTGGGAAAAAACAGGCAACGAAGTGTCGGTAGGTCAAGGCGCAAGCGGCGCGGGTATTTATGCCGATACCGTTACGGAATTCGATTATTATCTAAGCGAACTTTTCTATAATATGCAAGAATTAGGAGTTTTGGACGATACGGTAATTGTGTTTACGTCGGACAACGGACCGGCTTTGCAAGGCTCGACCGATGATTTGCGCGGCGGCAAATATACCGCTTATGAAGGCGGACAGAAAGTTCCTTATTATATCAGATACGGTAATAATCAATATATGAACTCGGGTACGAAAGTTGCCGCTCAAGCAACCAACGTGGATCTATTCCCGACGCTTGTCGAACTTTGCGGAATCAAAGGTTTGGTCAATGGCGAAGTTTATGATGATATGATGCCGTTTGATAGAGAAATAGACGGCGTGTCGATGAATTCTCTCTATATTCCCGACGCGCAAGGAAATACTTCTGAATATATTCACGGCAAAAGTAGACCGATACTTTACATGAAAAGAGAAAAAATCAAGTCGGTATCATACGCAATTCCAAAAGACGACGCTTTGGATATGATTATCGGCAGCGAAGTGAAGTTGATAAATTCTTTGGGCGTATCGCAGACGTACACGGTTACCCCTGAGATGGCGCTAGAGTATGACTTTATCCAGTCGCAGCCATATACGGCGTGGAAATACTTCAAACAAATGCAAAACGACAATCCTGCGTTCCCAGATAAGAGTAGAAAAAATTGGCTGATTTGTTTGAGCGACGATTGGGGCGAAAACTATCAACGCGCCGATATGTTCCCGTTGATCGCTACGGATTTCAACAATACTATGCAACAGTGGGAGAAGAAATTTGCGCAAAACCGTCGCGGTTTAAGTAAAGCGTACTATAGCGATGGCAATCCGGATTATGGATTGTATTATACGACGTTGAACGGAGAAAAGCGTATCTGATAGTTTTATGAAAAAAGACTTATCTATTATGATAAAACCCGCATCAAGCATATGCAATATGCGATGCAAATATTGTTTCTATCATTCTTTAGCGGAATCCAGAGAGTTTTCTTCTTATGGAATTATGACGCGCAGCGTCGCAGAAAATCTTATTAAGAAATCTCTTGATTTTTGCGACGGCGGCAGCATTTACTTTGCTTTTCAAGGCGGAGAGCCGTTGTTTGCCGGAAAAGAATTTTTTATCGATTTTGTTTCAATGGTCGATAAGTATAATACTCAAGGCTGTAAGGTTTATTATAATTTGCAGACAAACGGCACGTTGATTGATTTGGAATGGGCGGATTTTTTTGCCGAAAATAAATTTCTGTTGGGATTGAGTCTTGACGGAGATCAAAATGCCAACCGTTTTCGATTGGATAAAGATTTGAATTTTACTTTTCCTAAAGTTAAAGCCGCCATGGATCTGCTCAAAGAACGCGGTGTAGATTTCAACGTTTTGATCGTCGCAACAGGCTATACGGCGGATCATATCGAAGACGTATACAAGTATTTTAAGAGTCAAGGAATTAAATTTTTGCAATTCATCCCTTGTCTGCGCCCATTTGGAGATAAGAGCGAAAGCGCGTTATATATGACCGTCAATCAGTATTCGTCGTTTCTCATTAAGTTGTTTAATCTTTACGTAAAAGACTACGTGAAAGGCGAGTACGTCAGCATTAGACAGTTTGACAATTACGTTCGCTTGTTTTTGGGCGAACACGCCGAACAGTGCGGTATGAACGGCTTTTGCTCGCGTCAGTTTGTTGTTGAGAGCAACGGCAACGTATATCCTTGCGATTTTTATTGTTTGGACGAATGGTTGCTCGGCAACGTCAATACCGATGATTTCACTCATTTGGCATCAAATCAAAAAGTTGATAAATTTACTCGCGGATCGTTTAATATTCCCGCTCAATGTCGAAGTTGTCCTTACTTTCGCGTATGTCGCGGCGGCGGTTGCAAAAGATCAAAGGAAGACCGCGATTACTGTCAAGCGTATAAACAATTTTTCGGAGCCTGCTTGCCGCTGTTTCGCGTTTTTATAAATGAAAAAAGATAACTTTAACCTATTTCCAGTAGCGCCTTTTTTGTCTATGGAACGCGGTCTCGGATTTTTGATTTTTCATATGAAATAACCAAATTAAATTTAGTACTTGACAAGTCCTGTTATTCTTGTTAAAATAAATGCAAGTAAACACTTGCATTTTTGGAGAGCATTATGGATAAGACAAGCAAAAAGATAATAGACGCAATGATGGAAATTATTCTTGAAAAGGGATATACCGGCGCAACTACTAAAGATATTGCTGAACGGGCAGGGGTAAATGAATGTACGATTTTTCGTAAGTTCAAAGAAAAGAAAGAAATAGTTGTGGCAGGAATGGATTTGCCGCAATATCGTCCAAATATCACACCGGAAACTTTTTCAGACATAAAGTGGGACATTGAAATAGACTTGAAAATGTTTATGGAAAACTATATGAAAGAAGTATCGCCTGAATTCGTTCGTTTGTCAATAGGTTTGCGTTCTCCCCAAATTTATCAGCAAACGGCGCCGTTGATTATGAATATTCCGCAAACTTTTCTTCGAGCGTTGACAGACTACTTAGCAGAGATGAAAAAAAGAAACAAAATAAGAAATATAGACTGCGATACAATTGCGGCAACGATCTTATCAGCGACTTTTGGATATACATTTCTTTCTGCATCCTTTGGTAGAGATCTGTTGGATTTAGAACGCTCAGAATATATTGAAAAGACAGTTAAATCTATTATTGGGGGGATAGCGTTATGATAACGGGCGCTCAATTGTTTGTAAAAGCCTTGAAAGAAGAAAACGTAGATGTGTTATTCGCTTATCCTGGTGGGCAGATTATCGATTTGCTTGACGAATTGTATAATGACGACTCGATAAGTATTATCTTGCCCAGACACGAACAAGGACTCGCGCACGCTGCCGACGGGTATGCGCGTTCAAGCGGCAAGATTGGGGTATGTCTTGTTACGAGCGGACCTGGCGCCACAAATCTAGTTACGGCGATAGCGACTGCGAATTATGACGCCGTACCGCTTGTATGTTTTACAGGACAAGTTCCTACTTCTCTGATTGGCAAAAATGCTTTTCAGGAAGCGAATATCGTAGATATGGTAAAAAGTATTACTAAATATGCGGTAACGGTAAGTAAAAGGGAAGAGTTGGGCGAAGTAATAAAAAAGGCTTTTCTTATTGCTCAATCAGGAAAACCTGGCGCTGTGCTCATCGATATACCTAAAGATATTCAACAGCAACTAGGAAGGGAAGAATATCCGTCTTGTTTACAAATAAGTGAAAATTTGCCTACTCTTGAAGAACAAGGCGAGCAAATAAATAAAGCGATTCAATCGCTCCAAAACGCGCAACGTCCGTTGTTGTTGGCAGGGGGCGGAGTAAGGATTGCAAATGCAGAAAATATATTGAGCAAGTTTGTTGAGATGACAGGCATACCTGTGGTATCTACAATTATGGGAAAGGGTTCGATACCAAGCGATAGTTCGCTATTTTACGGAAACGTAGGTATACACGGAAGTTTCGGCGCTAATACTGCAATAGAAAAGTGCGATTTGTTGCTGTCCATCGGAACGAGATTCAATGATAGAATAGCAGGCAACAAAGAAAACTTTGCTAAACATGCAAAGATAATACATATCGATATAGATCCTTCGACTATATCCAAAAACATTCAAGCGGACGTGTCAGTATTAGGCGATGCAAAATCAATATTAAAAGTATTGACGGAAAGGGCAAAGCCACTCAAATTATCTGCGTGGATAAAAGAGTTGGACGAATTAAAATCGGCGTATCCTGTAAAGATAATAAACGATAAACTCAACCCACAAATGATTATTGAAAAATTAAATATGTTGTTTGACGATATCATTGTCGCAACCGACGTAGGACAAAACCAATTGTGGACTACGCAGTTTTTGCAACTAAACGACCGCAGAAAATTATTGACGTCTGGCGGGTTTGGTACTATGGGATTTGGACTTCCCGCTGCGATAGGAGCAAAGGTGGCGAATCCGCAAATTCCTGTTGTTGCTATATTAGGCGACGGCGGGTTTCAAATGAACGTGCAAGAACTTGCTACTGCAGTTATCAACAACTTGCCAATTATAATTTGTTTGCTGAACAACGGTTGGCTCGGCAACGTAAGACAATGGCAAGAATTATATTACGGCAAGAGATACCAAAGCACCTGTCTAAGACGAAGAGTAAGTTGTCCCACGCAATGTGCGACAATGCAAGAATGTCCCGTTTATGTTCCGAATTTCCAAAAACTCGCGGAAAGTTATGAAATAAAATACAAAAGAGTTTCGAATAAAGAGGATATAGACTCCGCATTTTCTTTTGCCATGCAACAAACGGAAGTCCCTACTTTGCTAGAATTTATGATTGAAGAAGAAGAGAACGTTTATCCTATTATTTTACCAGGTAAAGATTTATCTACGGTAAAGTTTGGCAAAGAATAGAGAGAACGGAGCGCATAGAGAAGCAATGGCTACGAATCAAAACGTAGTCCTTGCTTTTTGATTGTTGTTTTGCTATAATGTTTGTACAATAAACAGTAATTTAATGGAGTTGACACATACAATGGATAAAACGCAAATCTATCAATTTATATCAGAACAGAAAACGGCGTTTATCGCTTCTGTAAATGAGCAAGGTTATCCTGTAATAAGGGCTATGCTTGCCCCACGAAAAATAGACGGTAATGAGATTTATTTCTCTACAAACACCTCGTCCAACAAAATAAAACAGTATTTAGCAAATAATAAGGCGTGTGTTTATTTTTATAAACGTGGAAAATTCAAGTATCAAGGCGTTTCGATAACAGGCGAAATGCAAGTCTGTACCGACCAAGCAACCAAAGACGAAATTTGGCGTTTTGGCGACAAATTGTTTTATAAGCAAGGCGTAACAGATCCCGATTATTGCGTGCTGAAATTTAAAGGAAAAACAGCCGAATATTATTGTGATTTTAAGATTGAAACGATAGAACTATAAATTTCAATTTAGTGGAGAACATACATATTTTTTATGGTTTTAACGATAGTTTTCATTATTACTATTTGCGTGGATAATATTCTTCCTTTTATACTCGCAATGTTTTATAAGGGGTATTCTCATAAAAGTATGGCTCTTAGCGTTCTCGGTTCAAAACAAAGTCCTGTAAAGTGGATTTATAACATTTGGTGTATTATATCGGGCTTATGTTTTGCAACTTGCAGTATAGCAATAGCAGTACTTAATACGAATGGTTTAACAATTGCTATTGCCATATTGTTATCTATATATGGGGTTGCTTGTGAAATTATTTCGGGATTGTTTCCACTCAATGAAAAGAGAGAAGATATAGATTTATCAAGTAAAATACACGGTGGATTCTCGGCAATCGGCTTTATGTGCTTATTGCCCGTACCGCTTTTAATCGGTATTCACCACATAACAAATTATGTAGTATCAATTATATCTATATTGTGTTTTGCTCTTGCTATGCTGTTCTTCTGCTTTTTCATTATGGGCGATAAAGATAAATTTAAGAATACTATCATTGCTTATAATGGTATATGGCAACGACTTATATTATTGTTTTGCTATATACCCATCATATTTTTTTCTATTTTATTATGAGAAATTATTTGTTTTGACAAATTTGTTCAATCGCAAGGCAAAAAAATTCTTCTCATACAATGAGAGTCTAATTTTGGTGCAAAAAGCAGTTGCTCACAGAAGAAGAGACGGCAAAGCAAAAAGAGAAAAAGTAGGCAAAAAAGCCTAGAAACAAAAAACACACGCTTTGGAGTACGCTCCTTTTGCGTGTGTCTGGGTGGTGCACCAGTAACGATAGAGGTTGAACCCTCTGCGTTAAACCAGTAATAGCCTTGTCGTTATCGGCAAGGCTTATTTCTTTAATTTCCTTGTCGTTGCCGAAAATCAGATATGTAACTACTGTATCGTC
>JAIEEW010000038.1 GCA_029067255.1 Clostridia bacterium
AAAAATAACGGCTCGAAGCCGTTATTTTATCTGTATTATTGAAATCAACTGAGCAACATTCTGTCGTTGGCAAAATCTCCGCCGGAGTTCTGTTCGAATTTCGCTAAAAGGTCTTGCACGGTCAGATTGGCTTTTTCTTCGCCTTTTACGTCGTAAATTATGCTGCCGCCCATCATCATTATAAGTCTATTGCCGTATTTGATAGCGTCTTTCATATTATGCGTTATCATAATAGTCGTAATATTCTGATTTCCCGTCAATTCGTCAGTAAGCGAGAGAACTTTGCTTGCAGTCTTAGGGTCAAGCGCCGCCGTATGTTCGTCCAAAAGCAAAACTTTAGGCTTTTTGAGCGTCGCCATAAGAAGAGTAAGCGCCTGTCTTTGTCCACCCGATAGCAATCCCACTTTCGTAGTCAATCTGTCTTCAAGATTAAGATCTAGCATTTTAAGTTTTTCTTTGAATATTTCTCTCTCTTCTTTCTTTATATTCCATCTCAGTCCGCGTCTACTTCCCCGTCTATTGGCAAGCGCAAGATTCTGTTCAATATTCATATTGCTTGCAGTACCTACCATCGGGTCCTGAAAAACTCTTCCCACCATACTCGCTCTTTTGAATTCGGGCATTCTGGTAACGTCCGCGCCGTCAATAACGATTTTTCCCGCTTCCGGAGAGAATACGCCCGCAATAATATTGAGCATAGTCGATTTACCCGCGCCGTTACCGCCGATAACGGTAATAAAATCGCCTTCTTCGACTTTGAGATTTACGTCAATCAACGCTTTCTTTTCATTGATCGTTCCTATATTAAAGGTCTTATGTATTCCGCTGAGTTCGAGCATACTACGCCTCCCCTACGGCTTTATCGCCGTCGTTTGAAGTATCGATTGCATTATCTTGCGAAATCTGCTCGCTGACGTCTGAGTTTTCTCCGCCTGACGTATCCACTAAACCGCTGCTTTGCAAACCGTCTGAACTGCCGCCATTGTCAGAATTCTTGACTTTTTTATTCTTACGCGGCATTTTTCCAAACTTTTCTTTGATAAGCGGAATAGACAAAAATACTACAACAAGCGCCGACGTCAATATCTTGACGTAATCGGTATTGATACCCGTCAAATAAATATAGGATATTATTACTCTGTATATGATACTTCCCAAAGCAACGCTTATCAATCTTGCCCAGAATGGGAATTTACCCGATATTATGCTCTCTCCGATAATTATCGCAGCCAAACCTGCGACTATCGAGCCAACGCCCATAGTGTTTGTTGCGTTGCTCTGTTGGAAGGCTACCAACGCGCCTGAAAGCGCGACGAAAGCGTTGGAAAGAACTAATCCTAAAATTTTCGAACTTTGAGTATTAATTCCCTGCGCCATAGCCATTTTCTCGTTGTTGCCGGTAGCGCGCATAGCGCTTCCAGTTTCCGTACCGAAAAACCAATAAAGCAATCCTACTACTATCGCGACCGCAATAAAGCCGACGATAAATATTATCCAGTTTCTACCGATATGCATAAACTCGCCTATTTTGGTGAAAAGAGTATCGTTGAGCGCCAAACTGGCAAGCGCGTTGCCGCCGCCTAATTTTAATCCCATAATAAACATATTTACGGAATACAGCGCAGTCATTGTCAGGATTCCCGACAAAATAGGCGCAATTTTGAGTTTTGTATTCAAAAGTCCCGTAACAAGTCCCGCAAGTCCGCCAATTATCATAGCAATAAGCATTGATATTATCGCTATAAACACGCCTTGTCCAGAGCCTTTGGATACGAAGCCTTCGCACAACGTCATCGTAATCGCCGCAGTCGCGCCGCCGGTAGCAAAACTGCCTTCAACCGTCAAATCGGCAAAATCGAGAATACGGTAAGAGATATATACGCCTATAGCCATTATAGCCCATACTAAGCCTTGATCTATACCCGTCAATAGTGTTTGAAATATCATATATTTATCCTTGTATTTGTCGTATCGTTATTTCAAAAGATCTTTGACCGCCTGCGGAATGGTAAATCCTATTTCTTCAGCGACTTTCTCATTTATACTGAGTTCGAAACTTTCGGGATTTTCAAACGGGATATCCTTAACGGACTTCTTGCCCGTGATTATGTCGTAAGCCATATAAGCCGCTCTTTCTCCGATAGCCTTATAATCCACGCCGTAAGTTGCGATACCGCAAAGATCGTTCATGTTGCCTTCTCCGCATACGATAGGCAAATTGCATTCGGTAGATTGATTCATTATGTTTACCGTCTTAGCCGCTCCGGCAAGTTTGTTGTCAGTAGGAATATAGATAGCTTGAACGCCTTGACTCTTAAAGGAATTGAACATCTGCTCAACGTTATCGATTTCGCTTATACCGCCGTCAACCACGGTTATTCCCTTCGCTTCCATGCAAGCCTTTGCCAAATTAAACTGAGTTACGGAATTAGGTTCGTTGTTTGTATACAGGATGCCAAACTTCGTAGCGCCTTCAACGAGTTGTTGCATCAATTCTACTTGCTTTTCGATGTTATTCAAATCGGTGGTACCCGTGGTATTGTCCGCAACAAGTTTGGATTCTTCGGGCGAAGTAACCGCTGTGTAAACGATAGGAATACCGGCGTCTGCCGCAGCCGCTTTTGCCGCTATTGCGCTGGGAGTGGCGATTGCGAAAATAAGATCCACCTTTCTCGTAACCAAATTCTCCGCCGTCGTAGTAGCGTTTGCCGTATCTCCGCTTGCATTGTTATAAATGAAATTAACGGTTTTGCCATCCGCTTCAATCAACTCTGTCAACTTGCTCTTAAAACCTTCGTAAGAACTGTCGAGCGCGACGTGTCGCTCGTACTGCGATACGCCGATCGTATAGTCGTAAGACTGACAGCCGGCAAAAGCCGCGATCGAACATACTGCCAAAACTACTATCATCATTGCAACGATAATCTTTTTCATAATAATCTCCCTTGTATATTTCGGGGAATCCCCCCTAGCATACTAAATGAACGTATATAAGTATTTTAGCGTGAAAAGACGAAAAAGTCAACACTAAATTATAATATAACTAAGACGAGTACTATATTTAACGGGATTTGTGTCTAAATATGTTTTCAAACGGAAAATTGTGTGGTAAAATACTGTTGAAACAAATTTCCGACACAGGAGAAAAAGCAAAATGGATTACATGAAAGAATCGTTGAGAAAACACTACGAGTGGCAAGGAAAGATAGAAATAACCGCGCGCTCAAAAGTCAGAAATAAAGAAGACCTGTCTCTCGCCTACACTCCCGGCGTAGCGCAAGCGTGTCTTGAAATTCAAAAAGATATTGACAAATCTTACGAACTTACCAGAAGATGGAACACCGTCGCTGTAGTAACCGACGGAACTGCGGTACTCGGACTGGGCGATATAGGTCCGGAAGCGGGCATGCCTGTCATGGAAGGCAAACGCGTGCTTTTCAAGGAGTTTGGCGACGTAGACGCTTTCCCCTTGTGCGTTAAATCCAAAGACGTGGACGAAATCGTAAACACTGTCGCTTTGATTGCCGGAAGTTTTGGCGGCGTAAATCTCGAAGACATTTCCGCTCCGAGATGTTTTGAAATAGAGAAAAAACTCAAAGAACGTACAGACATCCCCATTTTCCACGACGACCAGCACGGAACGGCTGTCGTTACTGCGGCGGCTCTAATCAATGCGTTGAAGTTGGTAGGTAAAAAATGGGAAGACGTAACCGTAGCGTTCAGCGGCGCAGGCGCGGCGGGTACGGCTATCGCAAAACTTCTTATCAAGTTGGGCGTTAAGGATATACTCGTTTGCAATAGAAAAGGAATTATCTGTAAGGGAATAAACGAACCCAAAGGCAACGAAGAAATCGCGCTTATAACCAATAAGACGCAAAGACAAGGCTCTCTTGCAGACGCAATGAAAGGCGCGGATATCCTTATAGGCGTTTCCGCTCCGGGTATCGTATCGCAAGATATGATAAGATCTATGGCAAAAGACGCAATTGTTATGGCTATGGCAAATCCAGTTCCGGAAATAATGCCCGATCTTGCCAAAGAAGCGGGCGCAGCGGTAGTCGGCACGGGCAGAAGCGACTTCCCCAACCAAATCAACAACGTACTTGCATTCCCCGGTATATTCAGG
>JAIEEW010000039.1 GCA_029067255.1 Clostridia bacterium
GACTTGCTTTTCGTCGCCTTTGTTTGCTGACAATTCGATAATCTTTTCCATAAGCGCTTCTTGATTTTTAAGAAGTTGCTTTATCGTTCCGTCGTTTTCTTCCGTCTTCGCCACCACTTTGAGTATGGTTTCGTCGCTTGCGGACGGCTGAATTTTGCTTGCAAGTTTTTCCAAAACGTCTTCGCTTATATTAGCCTGCGTAGGTTGGATTTTGCTCGCCAACTTTTCAAGCACTTCGTCGCTTACGCTTGCCGCGGCAACTTCCCTTTCAGGTTGCTCTGCAAGTTTTTTCATTATCGCGTTTTGACCTTCGATAAGGTTTTTGATCACTTCATTGTCTGCGGACGCGACTTCCTTCTCTATCACTCTTTCGGCAGGCTGCTCGGCAAGTTTCTTCATCAACTTTTCCTGTCCTTGCGCAAGACTCTTTATTACCTGTTCGTTGTGAGCGTTTTGTTCGACAAGTTTTTGGACGAGTTCGTCGTTACCGGACGCTTGCTGCGGAAGCATTTGCTGCATACCTGGCAAAAGCGCGCTTACCACTTCGGTTATCATACCCTTCATATCTTCCGCGCCAAATGCCATTCCGCCCATAAATCCGCCTTGCGCCGTTCCGCCGGAACCGCTTGCTCCGCCGCCCATCATGTGCATGAACATCATCTTCATATCTTCGTCGCGACGTCTGTTTTCTTCTTCGCGACGTCTTTCCTTGACTTCTTCTTGATTACGGACGAACTCTTCTTTGGCGTCTTCGAGATTTCTCTGCGACTTTTTGAATCCGCTCTTTTCTATTATCATTACCACGAGAGCAAGAACCGCCGCGCCCATGAGCGTGCATGCGATTATCGTCCAGTTGGTAAAACTCAACCCAAACAGTCCCGCCGCATAGAAAGTACTGTATTTTGTCTCGACAGTCTTCTTGTTTTGTTTTTTACCGCTTGCATAACTTGCTGCCTTTGACAGGAATATTATTATCAAAATTATGCTTATCACGCTGGCGATAACCTGCCACCACTGTTTGATAAAATCTCCAAACTTGCCCAAATTTATCGGACTTTCATTATCGCCCGGATCATCGGGATTGCCGGGATCGTCAGGGTTTACCGGCGTAGTCGGATCGTCGCCGCCCGTAGGCAAATCGGGATCGACTTGCGGATAACTCGGGTTGGTCGGATCGTTTGGATCTACAAACTTATCGTTGGCGTTGACGCTGAATTCCTTCCATTCGGTAACTACGCTATCATCCGCGAATACAAAATTGTCCAACTGCGAATCCTTTATCTTCGCTCTTATTTTGTAATTCTCTCCCGCTTTAAGATTGCCAAAGGCAACGGGTTCGTCCTGCGAATCGACGATTTCGTACTCGATACCGTTGATCTGACCGTATTTGAGATTGAGTACCGGCGGTTTGGCGTTGTTGTTCCAGTCGATCGCAATCTTACCCTTTGTGATCTCCCACTCGAATTCATAATCACCGTCTATCTCATAACGATCCATATAAGATGCTTTAAGGCTTACTTCCACTCTGTACTTACCCACCTCTGACGGAGCGGTAGCAAGCCTTGTATAGCCGTCGTAATAAGTCAGTTCAAGAGCGCTCGTAGGCACAGTAGCGCCCGCGACTTGAACAGTTGCGTGTCTGGGATTCGTGTTGTATTCCATCGAATTGCCCGCAAGGCTGACCTGAACTTTTATAAGTTCCTTGCCCACCTTGAATATTTTGGATACCGCGTCGGGATTGTCAAGTTGATAATTGACTTCGTCTTTCAATATCGGCTTGATAATATAGAATTTGGCTTCGCTTTCCGACCAAACGATATCTTCTATCTTTATAGGAGTTTCGTTGATGATTTTGCCCGTAGCGTCAGTCTCATAGCACTCGTATTCCACAATACCGCCGTCGGCGCGCGGATCTCTGAGCACAAGCGCGTCAAATAATTTGCCGTTGGTATCGGTAAACGACTGCTTCTTCCAACTCGTCGACTGTATCGTAGCCTTGACTATACGCCACGTCTTTTTCCAGCCGTCAAACTCGCCCGTGTACGAATCTTCGTCGTCTTCGCTCGGCTCAAAATAATTGTTTTCATATTCGGGATCGAGAGTAAACGACACCGTAGCCGACGCGCTGAATCCCACGCCCATGCCAGTGTTGTTGTCATAATGCGGAACAAGTCCTTTCGGCAACGTCTTTGGATCAAGAGTCGCTTCCGAACCTTCGCTGTCGTAAGGTATCTCGCCGTTGTTCAACCACTTGATTCCCGACAAATCAAACTTCGCCTTGCCTATCGACCATGACATTTCATATATATCTTCTTGGTCGACGCCGTCGCTGTCCGTAAATTTGACTTTAATTTTCGTAATATAGTCGCCTGCGTTTGTCGCTTTTCTCGTATACCAACCGTTTACAAATCCGTCCGCAGTAGTATACGACGTATCTATTCTGTATCCGCTGGGAAGACTTACGTCAAAGGAGAATTCCTTGCCGGTATACGTAACGGTTTGACCGTATTCTTTTTGTTTTTCATCTATGGAAGCGGTAACGGACTGATTGACCATTATTCCGCCCGATTTGAGTCGCCATATAAAGTTTTTCGCCCTTTCCGCCTGCTTTACGGTCAATACTACGTCGATCTCTTCTCCATTGTCGACAAATATACCGCTGTAATTCGTGTCGTTGGGCACGATTGCAACCTTCCATCTGCCTTGCAATGGCAAGGAATCGGTATCAAGCGTAAGTGTAAAAGTCTGCTGACCGCCCGGCGAGAGAGCAAGGTTGGAATATATTGACATCTTTATATCCGGATCGTCTTCGTACATCGCCACTATATCTACCGTAATGTCTTCGAGCGGCAACGTATCGCTGCTGAAATCAAGAGTGATCTTCTCTAATTTAGAGCCCGAAGTAACTTCCAAATCCTTTCCGTTGACGCACGTCGCTTCTATTTGATAAGGCTTGACTTCGTATTCGTATTCTATATCCTGCGT
>JAIEEW010000004.1 GCA_029067255.1 Clostridia bacterium
CATGTATTGCTGGCTCGTGGGCTCGGAGATGTGTATAACATACAGGATCTTGCTAATTCTGAAAAAAAGCGCTCTGTATTCAAGACTTCTTGATCTATCGGATACGTAGTAAGTATAGTCGGCATAGGCAATATCGACAGAGTAGTAGACCTGCGGCAACGGTAAATAACCGAGTCTGCAAAAAGGAGTAATATGCTCAAATTAGCAATAGGCGGTATACTGTGTTTTATTAGCGCGTATCTGGGAATTACAGGCAAAAATTACTACGACAAGCGGTATAAGTATCTTGTTGATTTCAATGAATTTGTGCTTTCGTTGATAGACGGTATCAGTTATGCGAAAGATCGCTTGCCTGAAATATCAAAAAAGTATATCTCGTCTTCAAAAGGTGTGTTTTGCAAAGATTTAGAGAAGTACTTAGATATTATAGAATCAACACAGGATAAAGAAAAAATCGTCAAATGCTTTGATTGTAAGTATTTGAAAAAAAGCGACAGAGTATATCTGACAGATTTCTTTCTCGCATTAGGAAAGTTTGATTATGATACCCAAATATCAAAATTGAATTTATGTAAAGCGGAGATAGAAAAGACTTTGGCAAAAGCCGAAAAAGACTGCAAATCTACAGGTAGTTTACTTGCTAAACTGGGACTTTTGCTAGGTATTGCAATTATGATAATTTTAGCATAGAGAGGATAAATATGGCGGTTGATATTATTTTTAAGATAGCGGGCATAGGATTGCTTACTGCAATTATAAACGTCGTACTCAAAAAAAGCGATAAAGATGAGATTGCCAATTTTGTTACGATAGCAGGACTTATTCTTGTGCTTATTTTGGTGTTGGATATGTTGGGCGGACTGTTCGATACTCTAAAATCGCTGCTCAATCTATATTAGGTGTGGCATGGATATATTCAAGATTGTCGGAATAGCGATAGTAGGTTGCGTATGCACTTTGGTCCTGAAGAATACTCAGTCTCAATACGCCGCGCTTTCGACTTTGGCAACTGGAATAATCGTTTTAATTATCGCTCTCGCTTCATTTTCAAAAGTAATTTTGTCTTTTCAAGCGATCATTGATAGGACGGGTGTAAATTCCGATCTCTTTGCAAGTCTTTTGAAAATTATAGGGATAGGCTACATAACGGAATACAGTCAAAGCGTATGCGACGATCTCGGATCGGGTAGCATAGGAAAAAAGGTTTCGTTCGCAGGGAAGATCGCAATATTTTTGTTGGCGCTTCCGATTATAGAAAATCTTATAAACGTTATTGTGGAGATACTGTGAAATATGAAAAAAAGGAGATTATCAACATATATCGTATATTTTATAGTAATAATTGCGATATGCGCCGTTGCTACGTCATCCTTTTTTTCTTCCAAAACATGTTTTGCGGACAAGTCGCAATCAGGAGAAGACATAATAAAAGACAACGTCGATGAAAATCTTTCCCAAATGGATATGAGTAAAATCGAACAAGTGTTGGCGTCTTTGGAAGAAGACTTTCGTACGTTGTTTGGAAATGACGCGATCTCTACAATTAAATCAATTATCAACGGCGACTTTCAAGGAAATTTCACTGATTTTCTCTCAATAGTCTCCAAAAGCATAGGAAAGAGTATTCTGGACGTATTGCCAATGGTATTGACTATTGTCGCTATAGCGATAATATACAGTTTGTTGGAAGGATTAAGTTCCGGATTTGTTCGCCAGCCGACGAAAAAACTGATATATTTTGCTACTTACAGCGCGATCATATTGATCGTTATGGTTGAAATAGGATCGGTTATCTCTCTTACCACCAATACTATTACATCAATAAAAAAGGTGATGGAAGCAGTTTTTCCAACCTTGCTTACTTTAGTAACGTTGCTCGGCGGTGTGAATTCTTCCGCTGTATTCAAGCCGATGATGGTAACTTTGACTACTTTTATTACGTCCTTTATAGCAAATATAATAATACCGTTTTTTATTGCAGCGATAGCGTTCAGCGTAATAGGTAATCTAACCAAAAGCGTAAAACTTGACAGACTTACCGGATTTTTCCGTTCTAGCGCAACTTATGTTCTAGGCGGAGTATTTAGTCTTTTTATAGCGTTTTTGACTTTTCAGGGACTGACTGGCGGAGTCATCGACAGCATCTCAATAAAAACAGCAAAGTTTGCTATACAAAGTTACGTACCTATTCTAGGCGGATACCTTTCCGACGGATTCGATCTTATGCTGGCTAGTTTGGTGCTTATTAAAAACTCTTTGGGCATTGTCAGTCTACTGATAATATTATCGGTAATAGCGTTGCCGACAATAAAGATAGCGGTTTTGGGATTAGGTTTGAAATTGGCAAGCGGCATTATCGAGCCTATATGCGATAGTAAATTCAGTAAAATGCTGCATGGGGTTTCGACTAACCTAACGCTATTGATAGTGTCGTTGGTTGGTGTAGGTTTTATGTTTTTACTTACAGTTATGCTGGTGATTTATACTTTCAACGTGGGGGTGATATAGACGAGCGCATGGTTGATAAGTATCGTAGGCATAGTGAGTCTAGGGGTACTGATCGAAATAGTTTTACCGGAAGGAGAAAACACAAAGTATATAAGAGGCATTTTTTCGATAATAGTAATTTTTGTGATCGTATCTCCGTTGCCCAAAATGCTTAAAGGCGATTTTTTCAAAGATTTTGTAATCGAAGACGGCGCGCAAATAGAAATAGACGAAGAATACTATCAGTCGGTAAAAGAGAGTATACATAAAAGCGTCATAGAAGGATTGAAGGATAAATTGTCCGCAAACGGGTATGAAAACATAACGTTTGAAGTTACTTTTGCCGAAGATTACGCCTATTCAATAAAAAAGGTAGTGGTTAAAAATTCATTTTCATCAGAAGATGAGTGGAATAAAGTTAAACGCATAATAATGGAATATGTTGGCAGAGCAACTGTTGAAAAGGAGAATTCATGAACGTGAAAGTAAAAGAGATTGTAGAAAAATGCCGAAAAATAAAAGGTTTTGAAATAATTTGCGCATTAGTCATAGCCGCGGTGGCAATATGCGTATATTTTAGTGTAAATGCGATGACGGACAAAGACAAATCAACTTCAACTTCAACATCGCAGAAGCAGGACGGACTTATAGGCGAAGTTAAGAGCATCTTGTCCAGCATAGACGGCGTAGGAGAGTGCGAAGTGCTGATAACCTATAAATACGGATCGGAAGAAATTGACGTTGGCTCGCTCAACTCGACCGACAACATACAGGGAGTTGTCGTCGTCGCGCAGGGCGGACAAGATATTTACACACGAATAAAAATAACAAACGCGTTATGTACGCTTCTGAAAATCGAAGCGAGCAATATACAAATCTTTGAAATGAAATAA
This sequence comes from Clostridia bacterium, assembly GCA_029067255.1. Classification (GTDB taxonomy): domain Bacteria; phylum Bacillota; class Clostridia; order Christensenellales; family UBA3700; genus RACS-045. The sequence continues at coordinate 3,381 of JAIEEW010000004.1, forward strand.
TTTGGAGGTCAACATGGCAAAAAAAGAAAAAACAAAAAAACTTTCTTCAAACGGAAAAAAGGCGCTTGTACTTTGTTGCATGGTAGCGCTGTTGGTTGTAACGGGAGTACTGAACTACGTTCTCAACACTCAGATTAAAGACAATGACGATAATCTCGTCAACGGCGGAAACGACGGTACCGCGGTAGAAACCTTCTTTTCTTCGCACAGAAGCAACAGAGAAACCGCTAGAGCGGAAGAATTCAGTTATCTTGACGCTATAATTTCTTCTGAAAGCACCAGCGAAAGCGTTAAAGCAAGCGCTCAAGACAAGCAAGTCGAACTTCTTTCGTTTATTGAAAAGGAACTCGTACTTGAAAGTCTTATCAAAGCGAAAGGCTTTGAAGACGCTGTCGTTACTATGAGTACTAACAATCTTAACGTAATTGTCAAGCAGGCGGAACTTACCAGAGAAGAAGTAGCGCAAATATTGGGTACTATTCTTCAAGAGACAGATTACGTTGCAAGTCAAATTTACGTAGTACCGTACACCGCATAAAACATATCACATGGTATAACAAAGCGTTTGCCGATCCTAAAAAGGTCGGCAAATAATTTTTTTTCTATAAAATTATTAAGTAATTAAATATAATTATTGCTTTAATAATTATAAATATATAAATAATACAATCTATACT
>JAIEEW010000040.1 GCA_029067255.1 Clostridia bacterium
AACTTGACGGAAGTACGATAAGGTTGAATATTCTATCCGGATCGTCTTCATCCGGAATTTCAACACGGATTTTATTTTGAGATACTGTAATTTGAGCCTCGGTATAGCCTTTGCTGAAAAGCAAAGATTCCAAACTTGCTCTGGTACCTTCTATCAGACTTTCAAGTTTTTCTCTCTGTTCGTCAGTAAGCGATGATTCGTCAACGCCGTAAACTGCATAAACGCCGCCGCTGAGATCAAGACCGAGACTGATATTCGTGATATAGGCGTAGTAGTCTTTAATACCCAACTCACCTTTATCCAAAGATACAAATCCGAATACCGAGCCGAGTACAATAAGAATCGCCAAGACTGTCAAAATCACGATTGACTGCCACTTTTTCACCTTATTGTTGCCTCCTGAAATGTTAGTCATTATTTATTATATATATATAATATAAATAAGTCAATAAATTTTTCGGCATTTTTGGTCGCAAATATGAATTTGAGAGCAAAAAAGTCCATCCGTTTAATTTTTGACACTTTTTATTGAATTGAAAACGGGCGCGGCGTTTTGCCGTACCCGTCTCAATATTCTTTTAATTTTTCTTTCTTACTCTTCCCCGTCCTGAGCGTCGCACTCTTTTAGGTACTCTTCGTAAAGTTTCTGCAACAGATCTTCGTCTTCTACGGGCATAAATACGTCGTTCCCTTCTTCGTCGGCTTCGATCTTGAATATAAGCATCTCGTCATCTTCCATCTCGCCCAAATCAACGGGTTGAAGATAGATATACCAATCGTCTTTATAATCCAAAGTTGCAATATGATGGAATTCGACTTCCTCGCCGTTGTCGTCGACAAGAACCATTATTTCATCGTCTTCCGCCATTTCTTCTTGATTTTTGATATCTTCTGCCATAGTAAATATCCTCCTATATATTTTATATGATACAATTATTTCCTGATTTTGTCAAGCGTGATTTTCGTCGCGTTATTTGCCGTATGCGAAACGGTACAAAGCGACTGAAAGACTTACCGCAGCGTTGAGAGACTCCATCTTTCCGCTCATAGGAAGAGCGATGACGTTTGATTTATCCCTAAACTCCTTAGATAATCCCCTGCTTTCACTACCGACTATGAGCGCGTAAGGCGTTTTCGGAGTTGACATATCATATATATTTTCGCCGCCCATATCCAAAGCGTAGAAAGTGTGATTTTTCGCAAAATTCAACGCTTCTTCGCGAGAACTTTCGACAATATTGACCCCGAACACTCCGCCCATTGAAGATCTCACAACTTTTCCCGAAGTATGATCCACGCAATCAATCGCAACTATATCTTCTATGCCGCACGCGACGCACGTTCTTATTATCGTACCGAAATTGCCGGGATCGCTTATCCCGTCGAGAATAACTACGTTGCCGTTCAACTCTTTATTTGGTTGTATTTTCTTAACTACGGCTAGTATTCCGCTCGGCGTAACGGTTTCGCTCATTGATTTCATAACTTTTTCGTCAACAAAAGTTATAATATCTTCGTTATACCTTTCAAGTATATAAGAAAATTCAGACGTCTTATCTTTCTCAACGAAAATATCAGCAACCGGAATACTAGACGGCATATCCTTGATAATATTCTCGCCTTCGACAATAAACAGACCTTCGCTTTTTCTAAACGATTTGTCATGTAATTTTTTTACAAACTGTATTTTCTGATTTTTAACCGATGTAATAAATTGTGTCATAATATCTCTATTTAATCTTACACGAAACCAAATAGGATTTCAACAATTTCAGTTTATAAATTAAAATTTCGATACAAAACGCGTAAATTCGACTTGAAATCGGATATTTCATCGCGCCAAATACAGTATTAAGCCAGACAGAAGCAAATATGCCATTTTCAAAAAAAATTAGGCAGCCTTGCGACTGCCCTATATTTATTTGTTGTGATTATGCCTTAGCCTTTTCGCACAAAGCGGTAAACGCGCTCGGATCGTTGACCGCTATATCAGCCAAAACCTTACGGTTGAGATCGATACCGTTCTTTTTGAGTCCGCTCATAAACTTGCTGTAATTCAAACCGTTGAGTCTTGCAGCAGCGTTTATTCTGGTTATCCACAAAGATCTGAAATCTCTCTTTTTGAGTTTTCTGCCTACGTATGCGTAGTTCTGCGACTTCATAACCGCCTGACGGGCTACTCTGTACAACTTAGACTTCGCGCCAAAGTATCCCTTTGCGGACTTTAATATTTTTCTACGCTTCTTAACAGCGTTTACACCTCTTTTAATTCTCATTTTCTATTACCTCCGTAGACTAAATCATTTCCTTGATGGTCTTTTCTTGCGTTGATGAAACGTAAGCGGTCTTTCTGAGTCCGCGCTTTCTCTTAGGCGCCTTCTTGCTCAGAATGTGTCTTCTGTTCATTTTTGCTCTCTTTACTTTGCCCGTAGCGGTCAAATGGAAACGCTTCTTAGCGCCACTGTGTGATTTTTGTTTCGGCATTTATCCGTCCTCCAAAAATTTATTATTTCTTAGCAATAGGAGAGAGAGTCATAGCGATGCTCTTACCTTCCAACAAAGGTTTTTTCTCCATTTGCGCAATGTCTTTTAGTATATCGAAAAAGTCGTCCATTACTTTCATAGCGAGTTCCGGTCTTGCCATCTGTCTTCCCCTAAGTCTGATAGAAACCCTTACCCTGTCGCCGTTTGTAATAAACTTCTGCGCCTGTTTCGCTTTCGTATTGAGATCGCCGACGTCGATAGTCGCCGACAGCCATACTTCTTTAAGTTCAACTACGCGCTGATTTTTCTTGTTTTCCTTTTCTTTTTTTACGGTCTCATATTTGAATTTGCCATAGTTCATAATTTTACAAACCGGCGGTTTAGCCACAGGAGAAATCAATACAAGATCGAGATTCTTCTGCTGAGCAAGTTCGTTTGCTTCGTTGCTGGACATAATGCCGAGTTGAGCGCCGTCCTGATCGAGAACTCTGACGGATCTTTCTCTTATTTGTCCGTTAATAAGCATATCTTTTATGGTCGTATCCTCCCTGCCTTTGCGGCAAAAAAATATGAGCAACACAGCGTAATGTTACTCATAATAAATCTGAATTTATTAACCGATGCGACGCGATTGTCGAAAGGTGAGTATCAATACTGCTTTGTTTTCGTATGTATGATACCAAAATTTTATCGCGCTGTCAAACGATTTTTAACGATTTTTTATATTTATTTATTAAAATACAATATATTTTCCGCTTTCATAGTACAGTTGCCGTCTTTGCTGTCCATAAGTTCAAACGTCGAATATTCTCCGTCGCTTGTCAAAGATACCACTCTACCACCGCGGGCATAGTTTTTGTATAATTTACGTTTCTTTCCGCTGAACATAAAATACTGCCATTCCCCGTAACCGTAAGAAGACATTCTGCCGTACGCAAGAAGTACGCTGCAATCTTCGCTCAAATTGTATATTCCCGCAAAATTACTCAAATGATCGTGTCCTACGTAAATACCGTTGACGTTTTTGTTCGCTTTCATACTTTCTCTGAGATACTCGTTGGTCTCGGGATTCTTTGTCGGATAATACGACTTGCCGTCTTCGGGACTTTCAATCTCGCCCAAAAATTCGGGAACGATTTCTTTGTTTTCCCTGTTATCGTACATAGTCTGGAATTCTTCCGTCGGCTCGTGCGTATAGATACTGAACTTCACGTCTTTATACTTTTTGCTCATTTCGTTGTAAAAATCTATTTGACCTTTCGTATATCCGTCGTACGGCCCCATAAGAGACGTCGCGCAGTCCAAAAGCATTACTCCGTGAACAACGTTTTCGCTCTCATAATCGTATACCGGTATGAAGTAATTGCAATACGTATCTTCGTCTTCGTTGATATAACTTTCCCAGTCTTCGCTTTCTTCCAAACCGCCTATAAAATACGCGGATTTTTGATAGATTTCAAGCATTTCGCGTTTTGAAATTACGCCGCACGCTCCGTCGTGATTGCCAAATTCAGCAGTCCACGGAATCTGTTTACTATCAAAATATGAAGTGATTTGATTGAGAATCTTTTTCGCTTTCCACTTTTGTCCTATAAGATACTCGGGACTTATCTGATCTCCCGTCAAAACAATAAGATCGGGATCTGCCGCTTCTACCGTCGCATCCATTACGGCAAGGCTATTTTCGCCTATCGCGTTTATAAACTGAATATCCGCCATCTGTAAAATATCGAATCTGCCCTATTCGCCTAAGCTAAGACGCAAATCAACGCTCCCCTTTTCACCGCCGGACCATTCATACTCGTCGTAGTTGGAACAACCGGCAAACGCAAAAGCGAGCGTAGATATAATAAATAC